>CAZMQR010000214.1:0-4845 GCA_964568325.1 uncultured Chloracidobacterium sp.
CTCGGTCGTTCGCATCGCTCTGGAAATGAATGATGCGACGACGATACCGAGAATGAACAGGGAGGCGATCTTTATGCCGTCGGGCCGTTCGACGATGTTTGTGATCGTAGTGTATGAGAAGACCGCGGCTATGAACGCAAAGGCCCATTTTACCGACTGTTTACGGACCCACGCGGAGATCGTGACGGCGAATGCCCCAGACGTGATCAGCACGAGCACACCAGTGGCGTAGGCCCCGCCCTGGGCTTCGACATCTGCCGAAAAGATATAGGTGATCGCAAAACAGATCGCACTAAAGATCAACACCAGCGGCCGCGTCGAGCGGGCCCAGTTCGGTGCCATGCCGTATCGCGGCAGGTATCGCGGCACTATGCTCAGGAGCCCGGCCATTGCCGATGCGCCTGCGAACCACAGGATCAGGATCGTGCTGACGTCATAAACACTGCCAAAAATCTCGCCTAAATACTGATGAGCGATAAACGCCAGGGCACGGCCCTGCGCCTTGCCGCCCTCCTCGAACTCATGCGCCGGTATCAGCACGCTCGTGATCAGGCTGCTGAAGATGAGGAAAAAGCTCATTATCAATGCCGCCGTCCGGAGCAGCTTTCGCGTTTTGCGGATACGATTTGGGTTGTTAATGAGCGGCATCACAGCGACGCCGGTCTCAAAGCCTGACAGGCCAAGCGCGAGCTTTGGAAAGACAAGCAGGGCAAGCCCGGCGATCATAAAGGTGCTTCGCGCTCCGCCAGTCGCGCTATTGGTAAAGACCGAAGCCTTCCAATTTGCGAGTAATGACGGTTCGAGCATGAGGTGATAGACGCCGGCTGCGATCACGACCAAATTTAGGGCGAGATACACGGTGACCAGAAACACGGCTATTCCGATAGCCTCTTTGAACCCCTTAAAGAAAACGGCTGCGAGGAGGGCGATCATGCCGAGCGTTACCGCGACGGGATGGTCGAGTTGGGGCAGATGTGCCTCGATAAAGCTATTGTGGATGACGTGGGCAGCGGCATCAGCCGCAGAGAGCGTGATGGTGATGACAAAATCAGTAGCAACAAAGCCCAGTAGGGCGAGGACGAATAACTTGCTCTTCCACCGCGACAGCAGGTGCTCGAGCATCGAGATCGACCCTTGTCCGTGCGGACTCTCGGCCGCCACGCGATTATAGATCGGCAGAGCGCCAAAGAGCGTCAGCATCACCAGGATCAAGGTCGCGATCGGTGAGAGAACACCGGCGGCCGCGAACGCAATTCCCGGCTGGTAACCGAGCGTCGAGAAATAGTCGAGACCGGTCAGGCACATCACCTGCCACCACGGGTGTTTTTGATGATGATGAGGCTTTGCCTCTTCCGCTGCGGCCGTCTGCTTTTTCGCCTTGAACCAGCCTTTAGTGACACCGTTTGCTGCGGTTTTTGCTGATGACATAACAAAGCGGCGGAACACCGGGTCGCGATGGCCGCACCGCTGAAAGGCTGCAATCGCAGCCACCCGCTTAGGATATGTTCCCATTTCTAAAGGCCGTGTAAGGAGCACATAAAGATTTCATAAAGATACTTCGGGGCAGGGGGGCTGTAGGGTAATGAGGTAGACTCATGTAGTGATGAGCGGCATTCCACAAGTCGTATTCGATCTGGCTAAGGCTGTCCGCGATGCCGGCGGGCGGGCGATGCTGAATGGCGGGTGCGTTCGCGATCCGATGCTCGATCCACCGCAGGCGACGAAGGACTGGGATCTTGAGATTTACGGCATCGAGCCCGGGCGACTGCGTGAGATCATTGCTCGATTTGGCGAGGTTAACGTCGTGGGCGAGGTGTTCGCAGTTTATAAGGTCGGGCGGCATCTTGACGTATCGCTGCCGCGGCGTGAGCGAAAGACGGCACGCGGGCATCGTGGCTTTATTGTCGAAGGCGACCCGTTGATGTCGTTCGAAGAGGCGTGCTCGCGGCGAGATTTTACGATCAACGCGATATTGAAAGACCCGCTGACGGGTGAGGTAGTCGACCCGTTCGGCGGCCAGCGTGATATTGAACGGCGCGTTTTGCAGATGGTGTCGAGAGACACATTCGCAGAGGACAGCTTGCGCGTCCTTCGTGCGGCGCAGTTTGCGGCGAGGTTCGAGTTTGATATCGAGCCTGAGACCGTCGAGGTTTGCCGTGGAATCGACGTGACCGACTTGCCGCGTGAACGCATATGGGGCGAGCTTGAAAAGCTGCTGCTAAAGGCCCAAAAGCCGTCGATCGGGCTGAAGTGGCTTTACGATCTTGGCGTTGTCGATCAGATCTTTCCTGAGCTTGCCAGCCTCGTTGGCGTGCCGCAGGAGCCGGACTGGCATCCCGAGGGCGACGTTGACGTTCATACGATGATGGTCTGCGACGAGGCACGGATGCTGATCGACGCTCTCGATCATGCACGCCAGGTCGTGGTAATGCTTGGCGCCGTTTGTCACGACCTGGGCAAGCCACCGACAACGGAGAAGATCGACGGCCGCATCCGCTCTCGCGGCCACGACGAGGCAGGCGTCGAGCCGACATTGTTGCTGCTCGACCGGCTCGGCATCTTTACGCTCGACGGCTTCGATGTGCGCGAACAGGTCGTCCAACTCGTCCGTTATCATCTTGTTCCCGGCGAGTGGTACAAGGCCAAATCACCCGTAGGCGACGGAGCGTTTCGCCGCCTTGCCCGCAAGGTCGAGACCGACCTCCTCTATCGCGTCGCCAAAGCCGACAGCTTAGGCCGCTACCCCGACGGCGACCGCAGCAAAATGATCTTCGGCTCCGAAGCCCAGGAATGGTTCATCGAAAAAGTTCGCTCACTACAAGTCGAAAAACGCGCCCCCGAACCCATCCTAAAAGGCCGCCACCTGATCGAACTAGGCCTCGCGCCGGGGCCGGAATTCAAGGGAATTCTCAATGCTGTCTATGAAATGCAGTTAGACGGGAAGATCACGAACCTGGAAGAAGCGAGAGAAACCGCAAAAAGCATGACAACGCACTAACTCGCGCTCTTTTACGCCGTCCGCCGTGTCGTAAAGACAGGCCGCGGGCGGGGGCGGCGGCGATGGGCGGTCGGATTTTTGATCGCGATCTGGTCGATCTCGGTGGCAAAGGCGTGTCGGATCGTGGGGCTTTCGAGAAAAGCATGGTACCTGGGCGACGCGAAAGAAAGGGCGGATAAAAGGGATGCTCCTGTTATCGAGGCCCTGAATGAACTGATAGAGGCTCATCCACGATGGGGCTTTTGGAAGTGTTTCAACCGTCTTAGATTACTGGGCAAGACCTGGAACCATAAGCGGGTGTGGCGTGTTTACAAGGCGATGAAGCTCAATCTGAAACGACGGCGAAAGCGTTACCTGCCTTATCGAGAGGCTGCTCCGCAATCTGTTAAGAACAATCCTTTATGTCAAATTCAAGTTTGTTAGAAAAAAGCTTCCCGAAAAATAAGCCTGTGCCTTCCAACTTTTCAGCATCTGGCTGCATGTTGACAATTTGCACATTATACTTTCCGGCGAATTTGTAAAAATCGTCCTTTTTCGGGTCAATAAAAGATTTATACTCATAAGACTCACCTGGGGCGAGACACAGCAGAAAACTTTTGGGCGGAGAATCCAAATCATAAATATTGGTGAAACTGCTTCTCAACCCGCTGAGGAAGGTATCTGGCTGCCGCGCATATGCCATTTCGTGCCGAATTTGGTTGATCTTTCTGATATTAATCGTGATATTCTCTTTACTAATATTTTCTAGACGCGAAACAATCGAAATTGGCTTTCCGACGCAAATTGTTTCATCGACTGAGATGGTCAATTTAATTGGCAGTTTTGTGTCATCAATAGGAATATTCGATTCCTGTCCGTTGACGAGGAAAATCAATCCTGTAAGAATTATTACTAAATTTAGCATGATTTTCTTGCTCATTTCTTGCTCCTTCATAAGAAATATTTGAAAGTCTTTAACCAATTCAACAAGAGAGGCTTCGGTTAAAAGCTCTAGATGCATCAAAAACGATTTCCTCTACTGTCTCTTGCTACACCATCTCTGCCGACATTAGCGAAAAAAGTTTCTACCTGCACGTTCACCTGATTAGCCAAGTTCATGACGGCCGCGTTTTTGGCTCCGTCCCTGGTTGCTCCGGTTCCTGTTCCTCTGAGCGCAAGTATATTGTTTCTGAATTCAATTGCCCTCGCTCTGATATCAGCTACGTGTTGATATTCGTGATTTGCCAAATTAAAGCTTCTGTTTTTCCACTCCTGAAAATCAGGATTGTCAGCGCCATTGGGAGGATTCCAAGACGGCATAATAACATCAACATCGACCTGCACCCTGATACTGTCGGCTAGCAAGGCAGTAGCAGTATATTGTCCTGTAGCCGCGTCCTGAGTTACCGAAAGCCTCACACTTGCATCAGCATTCGGCAAAGTGATTGTTTTCGGGACGGTTTCTGCCACACTTCCGCTTGGGGTCGCCCCTCTTTGAGCCTTATCCCTTGCGCCGGCAAGGGCCTCACTTAGAGTGCTTCCTGTAACGTCGTATCCTCGCATTCGCACACTAAGTTTCACTTTATCGGCAGACTGAACAGTTGCAACAGGTTCAGCAGCCTGCCCAGCAAGTGGGGGTGGCTCTGCATTTTGTTGGGCCTTGTGAGCGGGCGCGGCGGCTGGTTCAGCTGTTTGCTGATTAGTGCTAAATCCACCATTTACTGCACTGTTAAATGCTCCGCCACCGATACCGCCGTCGGACCCCGGACACCTGTTGCCGCAGGCACCCGTGGTTTCGGAGATTAGACCCAACGGATCGACGAATTTGTAAGGGGAATTTAGAACGTAACTGTAGCGGTTGAAGGTCT
>CAZMQR010000215.1:0-4778 GCA_964568325.1 uncultured Chloracidobacterium sp.
GACCAATACGCAGGATCGAGGCCATTCGCAAAGGTATCTGCGTAAGTTGAACCTCCCGGTGGACAACTGCTGCCGCATGTGCCGGCCGAACCCGCGTCATGAATAGCCGCGATCTCAGCCGCGCTCAGACTGCGATTGTAGAATTGCAGTTCGTCGATGTTCCCGTGGAAAGCGCTGCCGGAATTTACCACATTTCGGCCTATCACGACCGGCTCGGTCGAATTGTCAACGGCACCGGTCTGTGCTCGGCTCGCCACCTCGACGCCGTTGACGTATATCTTCATGAACGCACCGTCATACGTCGCTGCCACATGCTGCCAGACGTCGGTTTGCAGGACATTCGCAGGTGTCTGGAGGTGCTGGTAAGCGCCGCCGAACATTAGTACCCATTGCATCGAGCCGTCCGGCCCGAAAGGTGAATGGACGGTCTCAAACGTGTAGCCGCCCACATTGCCGCTGGTGCGCTTTTGTGCGATCGAACGTCCGTGCCCGAGTGAGTTCTGCTTGATCCACGCGGCGATCGTAATGTTGCTGCCCGCGTTCTGGTTCGCGGCGTGCGGCACAACGACACGGTCATCGTTGCCGTCAAAGCTGAAAGCCTGTCCAACAAGTCCGGGGGAGAACGTCGTCCCATTCTCCAGCGTCCCGTGGTTTCCGCCGACGCTGTCGTTCGCATTGCCCTCACCCTTATACCATGCAAACATCCCGCTCGGCGGGGGCCCACAAGTCGGACTTGGGCTCGGCGTGGGCGTCGGCGTTGGTGTTGGTGTCGGTGTCGCGCAGGACGACGAACCGTGATACCTAACCAATGCGAAATCGACATCAAGTCCGGTCGACGTACTCCCGCTGACCACGATACGGCCGTCGGATTGGATGGCCACACCGTGCGCGATGTCGCTAACGGTCTGGATCGGCGTAATTACTTTTCCGGTTCCATTGAACGACGTATCCAGCGAACCGTTGGGCAGAAATCTCGCAACGGCAAAAGCTGACCCTGACACAGTATCCATCGTTTCACCCACCAAAACTATTTTACCGTCCGGCTGAATAGCGAGAGCATATGCGGTGTCCCTTCCCGAGCCCGGACTCATCGGTGTGACAACCGTTCCGGTCCCGTTAAAAGATGTATCCAACGACCCATTGACGTTATAACGCGCAAGCGCAAAGTCTGTGTTTGAACCTGTCGTGCTCAACCCGCCGACCACGATCTTCCCGTCCGATTGAATGCCGAGCCCGGTTGCCGACGCGGACGTGCCGATAGGCGTAACGACCTTTCCTGTCCCGTTGAATGTCGTATCGAGAGTTCCGTTCGTGTTGTACCTGACGACCCCAAAGTCGACGGGTCCACCGGCAAGCAAGTCCCTCGGTACACCACCCGCGGCGACTATTTTGCCGTCGGACTGAATCGCTATGGACTGTATGAGTTCCCCGGCGGGCCCGACCGGTGTCGTAACAGTACCCGTGCCGTTGAATGAGGTGTCGAGTGTCCCGTTACTGTTGTAGCGAGCTACGCAGAAGTCGTAATTAGTCGCGGTACAGCCACCGCCAACGACTATTTTTCCGTCGGCCTGAATGGCGACCGAACTAGGAATATCGGTGCCGCCGATCACCGTAATGACCCGTCCGACGCCGTTAAATGAGGCATCCAACGTGCCGTCAGTGTTATGCCGGGCAACTCCAAAATGAAAACTGGTTGTCGAAGCCAGCCCCGCAGTAACAATTCGTCCGTCTGGCTGGATCGCAATTGCATCGCCGTGATCCGGCCCCGGCCCGAAGGCTGTCACAACTTTCCCGGTGCCGCCAAACGTGGTATCGAGACTGCCGTCCGGGTTATGTCGCGTGAGACCCCAATCATAGTCGGTGCCATTGAACGTGTCGCCAACGGTCACTATTCTGTTGTCGCCTTGGATCGCAACCTCACCGCCCCTATCGATGCTGGTGCTGAATGAGGTGATCACCTTGCCGTCCCCGTCAAATGACGTATCAAGACTGCCCGCCGGCGGGCACGAAGGCGACGGACTCGGCGTTGGCGTCGCTAAAGCACACGTATTGAGCAGGACGGAAACCTGGCCCGAAGTGTAATTTGTCACTGCCAGGTCAGGCCTGCCATCACGATTGAGGTCGCCGGTTTTTACGGTCAGCGGGTTGTCTCCGCCTGTACCAAAAGTGGCTGATGTGCCAAAGCTGCCGTCTCCATTTCCGAGTGCGACCGCGATCGCGTCTTCTAGATTCCCGGTCGCCGCCAGATCGAGTTTGCCGTCGCCGTTGAAGTCGTTCAGGGTAACTGAAGTCTGCGCGAATCCCACCTGTACATTAGGGCCGGTCGTAAAGCCACCGGTGCCGTCTCCGATCAGGACGAACAGATTATTTGCCCCACTCGCCGTGACCAAGTCCGGCTTGCCGTCGAGATTTAGGTCACCAATGGCAACGGAATACAGCGATATGCCAATTCCAGTGTTCGAAGCCGGACCGAATCCACCCATTCCATTGCCTAAGAGCAGAGAGACCGAGCCTGCTACGTTTGCCGTGACCAGATCAGGCTTGCTGTCCAGATTAATGTCACCCGATGCGATGCTGATAGCCCCAGAGCCTAAGAAGAACGGAGACAGTACGGTGAAACTCCCTGTACCGGTCCCTAGCAACACAGTGACTGTATTCGAGCCGACGGTGGCCAGATCGGCCTTGCCGTCAAGATTAAGGTCCGCGATCGTGATGGAATCGGGATTGACCGCGTTAAAGTTCGCCGGCCCCCCAAAACCTCCGGACCCGTTGCCCAGTATGACGGAAACACTGTTCGACGGATGACTGTTGGCCGTTGCGATATCAAGATTGCCGTCCTGATTGAAGTCACCGGTAGTCATGGAGCGCGATTGCGTTGCAACTGCAAATGTGGTCGGCGATCCAAGGCCGCCGCTGCCATCGCCTAGGAACAACGTCACCGAACTTGCATTTAGCAGCGATACGGCAACATCAGGATTCCCGTCGCTGTTGAAGTCAGCAATGGCCTCGCCAATAGCGTTCGGAGCAGGGCCATAGACGGCCGCCGTGCCAAAACTCGGTGTTGTACACGCCACAGGTGCTTCTGAAGAGAATTCGGGAGCAGTCAGGCCAAAGAACGACGCGATCTCGTCGAGCGGGAGACCGCTTACGGATGCAGCCAGCGTCGAGGCTGTAAGTATCACAAATAGAATAATTGCTGCTGATCGATACCTGATCTTTAGCGCTGCGTTCATAATGTTCTGCATACCACCTTACCTCCTGAAAGCTGAGCGGCCGTTGCGATCAGCTCACACTTTCCTCATTCGCCCTACAAAGCGGATTCGAGCGACGAAATAGCTCAAAAAAGCTGTTCGAGGTGTAAAAAACCGGCGCGGCAATTAACATATAAACTGTGCGGCTGCTGATCGTAAAACTCAGTTCGATAGGCGATATCGTTCATACGCTGCCGGCGTTGGCGGCGATAAGACGCGATTTGCCTGACGCTGAGATCTCGTGGGTCGTTGAGGAGAGCACTGCCGAGATCTTGCGGGGCAATCCGATGATCGACAACCTGATCGAGATCGACACGCGGAGCTTGCGGGGCGGGAAGATAATCGAAGAGATACTCCTCGACGCAACTCGTCAGGTAAAGGAGCTTCGGAAGTACACGTTCGATGTCGCGATCGACTTTCAGGGACTCCTCAAGTCCGCGGTGATCTCACGGCTGTCCGGAGCACCGCGGAGGTGGGGCTTTTCGCGTGAAGGATTGCGCGAGCCTGCGGCCCGATTTTTCCTGACCGATTCGGTTTCGGCTCCGAAAACTGTTCACATCATCCGCAAGAATCTCGCTCTCGCTGCCGGGGCCTTCGGAGTCGATCGAGCGGATGCGGATCCGGAGTTTCCGATCGCAACAACGGACGATAACAGGGCCGAAGCAGATGCCATCGTGCGACAGGCAGGCGGTGACTTTGCGATACTCAATCCCGGCGGAGGCTGGGTTACGAAACTGTGGCCGGCGGAGAATTTCGGCATTTTTGCGGACAGGCTGTGGCTCGAACACAGGCTGACCTCTGTCGTTACGACGGGGCCGAACGAGAGTGGTTTAGCAGAAAGGGCGATGGAGAAGAGCACATCGGGCAAGCTGGTCAATGCGAAACTAAGCCTCAAGGGCTTTTATGAATTGGCGAAGCTTGCGAAGGTCTATGTCGGCGGCGACACTGGCCCGACGCACTTGGCGACCGCCGCCGGTACACCCGTTGTAGGGCTGTTCGGGCCCACGGAATGGTGGCGAAATGGCAGCTTGAACCCCGACGATATCTGTGTCGAACGCAATGATATTGATTGCCGTGTCGATTGCCATCGGCGCACATGCGGCAAATGGGTATGTATGGATATCGGCGTCGACGTCGTGCTTGATGCGGTCGGAAAGCGCCTTGGTAGTAACACGAGCCTCGATGAATAAACGTACCCTCCAACGGATCCGCGTTCCGCTCGGGCTGATCTTTGCTATCGCCTTCATGGTCTTTGCTCGTCCGACAGCGATGAGCATCGTGCTCGGCGCGGCCGTAACGGCCCTCGGACTCGTCATCAGGGCATGGGCATCAGGTCATATCCGCAAGGCGCGGGAATTAGCCTCGGCGGGGCCTTATGCGTTCACAAGAAATCCACTCTACGTTGGCAGCTTCCTGATCGGCGCGGGATTTTCGACGGCGACAGGCGTTTGGTGGCTCGCCGTCGTTTTTGCCACGCTATTCCTGGGCCTCTACTTGCCCGTAATGCGAATCGAAGCAGATGATATG
>CAZMQR010000216.1:0-2023 GCA_964568325.1 uncultured Chloracidobacterium sp.
ATACCGGAGATGATCTCGACCTTATCGTCCTCGATCTTCATCCGTCCGCCGCGGCCGTAGCCCTGTTGCCGCCGCCAGAGTTCGTGGTCTATCGCCGCTGGGTCGATCGGCAGCCCGGCGGGCACGCCTTCAATGATCGCCATTAGAGCTTTGCCATGCGATTCGCCTGCGGTTGTGAATTTGAAATACATGATCCTGATTGTCCCAGCGCGCCCTTTCTCGCTATCTTTCGCCTTAAGCCACGCTTTTACAACAATTACACGACATTTGCCGCCGGAAGTGTCCCACTGCTGTCCCAGCCCCGAGTGGGACAAATAAGTGCCGTAGTTTCAACGAGTTATGGACGATCTTACCCACTTTTCCGCCGTTTTTTGAAAAAAAATAAAAATCGTCAATTTCTACCTCGATCCGCCCGAACTGTCCCGCTACTGTCCCGGCATCCAGCGGGACAAATAAGCGCCGTAGTTTCAATAGTTTATCGATGATCTTGCCCCTGTCCCGCCATATTTTGAAAAAAACTTTGACTTCGTCAAGTCACTTCCGAGTTCGGCCTGCGTCCGTTGCTATGGTGACACACTGTATCACCATATCGACGAATTGTCAAGTATTTTGAGGCGACTCGACCGGCCGGGCACGTCGTCTAAACGTTATCAGCCCGATACTCGCGATGATAAGAATCCCGCCCGCAAACGTCAGTGGCGGCAGCGTTTCGCCGAGCACGATGTTGCCAATTACGACGGCAAGAAGCGGCGTTACGAGCGAGATCATCATGGCCTTTGTCGATTCGATACGACTTAGCAGCCAATAATACAACCAAAACGCTATCACCGAGCCAAATATCGCCAGATAAAGGACACAGATGATCGACATCCACGACCACGAAAACTCTAGCGGATTGCCCTCTCGGATAAGGCTGTATGCGATGACCGGCGGCAGGCCGCACAGCATCTGGCAAAAGACCAACGACGCCGGGTGGATGCCGCCGGCCTTTGCCTTGATCAGTATTGAGGCCTGCGCGGCAGCATATGCGCCGACCACTATAGCGGCACAGCCGGCGAAGGCCAGCCAATTCTCAACACGCAGCTGGTCGTTGAATATCACGCCGACGCCGATTACGCCGATGGCGACGGCGATTATCTTTTGCGGCGTAATACGTTCGTTCGGCAGGAATATCCACGCCAGCACGAGTCCAAACACGGTGATCGTGGCCTGAAGCACCGCAGCGAGGCCCGACGTGATGTATTGCTCGCTCCAGAAAACCAGCGAGTAGTTGATCCCAAACTGCAGGATGCCCGTGAGCGCGATCAGCCGCCATTCGGCGGCGGTCACGGGCAGTGGAATGTTCTGAATGCGGATAACGACAAACAGGATGGCGACCGAGATAAGGAACCGAGTCGACGAGAACGCGATCGGAGGCAGATCGTTGAGGCCGATCTTGATAAAGATCCACGTGGTGCTCCAGATAAGTGCGAGGAGGAGCCAGATGAATACCTTTAGCGACAATATTTTAGGCATTCTCGTAAAAGCTGAGGCTAGATTCTCCTTGTTTGACGACACGCCATCGGCGCAGGCTGCCGACCGCATCGTGCATGTGAGATTTCGTGTGGTGCTCAACGACGAGCATGCCGCCGGGGCGGAGCAGGTCAGCTTTTGTTCCAAAATCGTGTATCACGAGCGATGGGTCAAAATCGTACGGCGGATCAAAAAAGGCGATGTCCCATCCCATTTTGTGGTCGCGGCTGGTGAAATTCTCGGCGTCGAGATTGAGAACGTCGGTTTGTGATTCGGGCACCTGTAATTTATCGAGATTCTCTTCGATCAGCGCGCAGGCTCGCTTTGAACGATCGACAAATGTCACAAATGCCGCGCCGCGCGAGAGGGCCTCGATACCTATTGCTCCGGTTCCGGCGCATAGGTCGAGGAAGCGCGTTTCGTCGGTGATGCTCGGGGCGAGAATATTAAAGAGCGTCTCGCGAAGGCGGTCCGATGTCGGCCGCGTTTTTGCGTCGGGCGGGCTTTTGAG
>CAZMQR010000216.1:2123-4735 GCA_964568325.1 uncultured Chloracidobacterium sp.
CCGATGCTGCCGAGCCGCAGGCGTTTCTCGCCGCGAACGAGGCGGACCATCTCGGCGGTTTCGGGCGACATGCGGCGTTTTGTGAGGAATTCTTGTGCTTCGGTCCGGGCGGCGGCCAGTAGGTCGAGGTCGCGGATGATGTTGGCGATCTTGAAGTTTTGCAGCCCAGATTGCCGCGTGCCGAGGATCTCGCCCTGGCCGCGAATCTCCAGGTCTTTCTCGGCGATCTTGAAGCCGTCCGACGTTTGCTCCATGATGCCGAGGCGTTCCTTGGCGGTTGCCGTTCGTTTGTCGCCGGTCAGCAGGACACAGTAGCTCTGGTCGGCGCCTCGCCCGACGCGGCCGCGCAGTTGGTGAAGCTGTGAGAGGCCAAACCGCTCAGCATGCTCGACGATCATCAGCGATGCATTCGGCACATCAACGCCGACCTCGATGACCGTGGTCGAGACGAGAATGTTGATGCGGCCTGCTACAAACTCCGCCATTATCGCTTCCTTTTCCGCCGGTTTCATACGGCCGTGGAGCAGGCCGACGCTGTATTGCGGAAATATGGTTCGCCGCAGCTCGTCATACATCGCGGTCGCGGCCTTTAGGTCGGATCTCTCGGACTCCTCGATCAGCGGATAAACGACGTAGGCCTGGCGGCCGAGTTTGATCTCGCGGTCGATGCCTTTGTAAATGCCGCGACGCTGGTCGTTGCCGCAGACGACCGTTTTGATCGGCGTGCGGCCGGGCGGCAGTTCATCAATTACCGAAACGTCAAGATCGCCGTAAACAGTCATCGCAAGACTGCGCGGTATCGGCGTCGCGGTCATTACGAGAACGTCGGGATTCACGCCCGCGGCCTTGATCTGGGCTCGCTGAAGAACGCCGAATCGGTGTTGTTCATCGATCACGGCCAGGCCGAGCCGCTCAAATTTCACACCTTCCTGTATCAGGGCATGTGTGCCGACGATCATATTCACGTCGCCACTAGCGAGTGCCGCCAGTGTCCTTTTTCTCTCGGCTGCCTTTGTGCTGCCGACGAGCAACTCGATTCGATAGCCGCCCTCAGCAAGGAGCGCTCGTGCATTTCGAAAATGCTGTTCGGCCAGTATCTCGGTCGGGGCCATTAGCGCCGCCTGATAGCCATTTTCGGCGACGGCAAGCATCGCGAGGAACGCGACTATCGTCTTGCCGCTGCCGACGTCACCCTGGATCAAGCGGTTCATCGGTTTGTCGGATTTGAGGTCTGCAAAGATATCTCCGACCACGCGTTTTTGAGCGCCCGTAAGTGAGAATGGCAGGATCGATCTCAATCGCTCCTTTGTGCTGGCGGTGACCTCGATGACGGTGCCTTTCGGTTCCTGTTCACGCTCGCCGCGGAGCAGGCCCATCGAGAATGCGAGCCAGAAGAATTCGTCAAATATCAGCCGCCGCTGTGCGGGACTGCGAAACATCTCGTATTCGCTGATGAGGGCATCACCGGGCGGAAAGTGTATCTCGCGAATTGCCTGAGCTCGTGACGCGAGGTTGTGGCGGTCGCGAACCTCGGCGGGCAGCGGGTCGTGCACGGACGTCGGATCGATATGGTCGAGCAGCGAATGGATCACTTCGCGCAATCGCTTGGTCTGAAACGGCCCGAGCTTGCGGTAAACCGGCACGCGGCCCGTGTGGATGGTCGCGAGCGACGGATCGGATGCGTTCTCGTCGTCAGCCTCATCGAGTGTCGTCACGGCGGCCGGTTCGTTGCCCGGCTGTTCGAGCAGTCCAAAACTTCCCACGTCGTCCACAGGTGGTAATATCTCGATCTCGTCGGGCTTTTGTATTCGCAGCTCAAAACGCCCGCGTTCGTCGCGTTCCCAGCGGCCGTGGGCGACGAAACGGGTGCCGAGGGCGAAGCGTTTCTCATACCACGCGGCGATCTCGTTGGAATTTCGGCCTGAGATAAACCATTTAACGGCTACCGACAGCATCAGTCGGTCGCGGTCGCCGGCGATCAACTCAAATAGAAAAAGCGGCGGCTTTCGTGGGTCGCGGTTACGGCCGACGCGGCGGCCCGAGGCTTTGCGAACGAAAAGCTCGACGGCGGCCTCAATGCCGTCCTCGAGTTTATCGAGCGAGAGAAAATTTGACCTGTCCTCGTAACGCGCGGGGAAATAGCTGAGCAGGTCGCCGACCGTTGCGGTTTCGACGTCCGGTTTGCCCGCCAGCAAGGCCACGGCGGCGGCGAGTTTCCTCCTTAGGTTGACGGTCAGGTTCGCGAGCGCGTCACGAGGGACTTCAACGAGCGGTGTGGACAGTTCGATCGATGGCGACGGCATTGGTCACCTGATTATCTACGATTTTCGGGTCAAACGGTAAATCGCGGTGCCGGTGAGGACGGATTCGAGCGGCATTTTGCGGAATTTGCGATTCAGCTTGTCGAGATCCATCATCGAGCGGTCGAAATCGTTGGTGTAGAGAATTTCGACGTTGAGGTTGGCGTTCTCAAAGGCCTGCATGAACTCGTGATGGCGTTTGCGGTTCGGAACGCCGCGATTCGAGCCTGTTAGGCTCCACAGCCAATCGGAAAACCAAAGGAACGTTCCCGGATCGCGATATTGGAACCAGCAATCGTGCGGCCCAAAATC
>CAZMQR010000217.1:0-4727 GCA_964568325.1 uncultured Chloracidobacterium sp.
TCTCCCAGAGAACATTGATGATGACCCACTTGCCGTTCACTTTGCCCACGTGCAGATAGTCGATCCAGTCCCGCATCTCGAGTTTCACGGTCGCGGCATTGCCAAGTACGTCAAGGATCGTCACATCCTTCTGCTGTTCGACCGCGGGCGTCTGCTTGCCAAAACCGCGGCGCGTCGCCTGAACTAGCGTCATCGCCGTCATGTTCTCGACCGTGGTTTGCCCCTTGTCGTTGGTTCGGGCAATGCGCTTGGCTAGGTCCGGGCTCAGAGCGCTTTCCATCTTGTCAGCGTCACCGGCGTACCAACCCTCTGCGTAATTGAGAGCCGCCCGCCTGATGCCCTCGCGGTCGGCGTCGGTTTGCGAGTGGCCGAGGCCTACAAACGCGAGAACGATAAGGAATGACAAAAGTGTTGTTTTGATCATCGAAAGGACTCCCTCCATCAACTATAGAATATAGTAATTGAAAGTCACTTTCAACTATAGGACCGGACTCAGGCCTCGTCCATCAAGCTATGTGTATAGATCGAGCTACTTTAGAATACTCGAGTGCGACGCCAACTCCGCCGTATAAGGCCCGGCGGAAAAGCGCAGCGGGACGCGATCTTCGGCCCCGAGCCATACTTTTAGGTCGAGTTTATCGAGGGATCCATCACCCGTCGTGATCGATATCAGTTGAGCGCTTACCTTCTCACCTCCGACTTCGATCACCTCGATAGTCGATGGCCGCAAGGTGAAGACGAGCGGCTTGTCGCCCCAAAAGACCGCAACTCGAGTATCGTTTACCGGATTGCCCGGATCCTTGCTGGGCCTAAGATTGAACGAACGCATCGCGTAGATCAGCGACAGGATCGTGTGGGTCCCAACCGGTGCGTCCACCGATTCCTTGCCGCCTGTGGCGATCTCACCGCCATTGGGGTCGAAGGTTAGCGTTTGATTAAGTGAGTGGAAGGCTGAAGCGAACTTTGCTACGGCGTATCGCGGAGCAAGGGTGTCGGGGTCGACGAACGCTTCGATCGAATCGCCGAGCCTTAGAGCGTTCGCGCCCGTCGCCGAACCAGTGACGCTGGCTCTGAGAACCAAGGTATCGACATTGTTCACACGCTTCCGCTCTTTTGCGTTTAATGTCATGGTGCCGGCCGGGCTGCGGTCAATGGCCACGCGATATTCGAGCAGCTCACCAATCTTAAAGCCCAGTTCAGGTAACAGCGGGGCATTATCGACATACGTATCGGGCGTCGGCGACGGTTTGACAGCTGGCGTCGGAGCGGGCGTCGGGGTTGCCGTCAGCGTCGGTTTAGTCGGCACCTCGGGCAGCATTATTGACGCGATGACTGCGCGAAAGGGCCCTTTGGGGGTCTTGAAGCGAAGAAAAACGGGGACGCGGTGCTCGTCGGCAGTGAATCCGATCCGCATGTCCTTTATGCCTAGGGCGGCGAGGGCCTCGCCCTGTACGGCAGACACGTTTGCCTCAATGTCGCCAATCTCGGTCTTCACGCGCTCTGTTCCCGCAGCCGTGAGCGTAACGGTGTACAGTTGTTCGTTCTCAGTAACAGTAAAGCTCCCGGTGCCGCCACTCTCGCGCAGCTTGTACACGAGCGTTAGGAGGTCCAAGCTCGTCGTTGGGACCTTGAAGAAGTCGGCGATCGTTTCCACCGGAACGGCTCCGGTATTAGATACCTTGCGGATGTAAACCGGAATGCCCGTGCCCGGCTGGACGTAAGCCGTTCGCGTCTCGTCGATATTGCAAAATGCCGCACTGACGACATCGAAGGTCTTGATGCGCGAGCGGACCTCTATAACGTCGACGCTTCTCAGTTTGCCTCTCGAAGTGACCGCGATCTCAGCGTATCCGGCATTCAGAAAACGCCCGAATGAGAGGTTGTAAGAGAGCTTTTCGCCGATACGAAATCGTGTGGGTGCCGGGCCCGTGTCGCTGGCGACGGTCTCGCTATCCTGCGCCGAGACAAATGTCGCAAAGAGAGCGACCGCGACCGCTATGCGCAGGTATGACACTAATAGAAGTTGCTTAGTAATGATCATTGATCGGCCTTTGTCGCCTCGTTCAATATCTTGCTGACGGCATCGGTCATACTCACCGCGCGAATGATCGGGCGGCCGATGACGAGATGATCTGCACCGTTATCGATCGCCTCTCTGATGCTGGTTACACGCCGTTGATCGTCCCTTGTTGCAAAAGTGGGCCTTACGCCCGGAGTAACGATAATAAACCTGTCCCGCCTGACGGCCTTTCTGATCGCCGCGGCTTCCTGAGCCGAGGCAACAACGCCATCGAGCCCCGAATCGGCGGCAAGCCGGGCGAGGCGCACGACCTGTGTCTCTGCATCTGCATCCACGCCGATCTCACTCAATGTCTCGCTACCTGAACTCGTCAGGACGGTTACCGCGATGATCAACGGCCGCGACGAGCCGGTCGCAGAGCAGTGGGCATCAACTCGCCGAACTGTTTTACGCATCATCTCGCTGCCGCCGGATGCGTGAAGATTGAGCATCCAAACGCCCAGTTTCGCAGCCTCGACGGCTGCGGAGGCTACGGTATTCGGAATATCGTGGAACTTGAGGTCGAGGAAAATGCGATGCCCTGCGGCTGTCAATTCTCTGACAAACTCAGGCCCGGCGCTAGCGAATAGCTGCAGCCCGACCTTGAACCCGCCAACTTGCCCTGCCAGCTCAGCAACAATGCGGCGCGCCTCATCCGCCGACGCGACATCGAGGGCGACGATCATGCGCATTTTTGGTTCAATGACGGGCAAGGCCATTCTGGCGGGCATGTTCATCTAGTCGAGATCGAGCGGGTTTCTGAACGGCGTCGTCGGTTCGCCCTCAGCGCGTTTTAGGGCTTCCTTGAACTTCTCTTCGAGCAGCCGCTCGCGATCCTTCATCGAAGACATTTCCTGAGCGAAGATCTGCTCGCGGTGTTCTTTTTGCTTGTCGAGATTCCCTTTGAGGTCCTCAAACGAGCCCAGGACCTTTTTCTTCTCTTCGTTGGCTAGCAGCGCTCCGGTGCCGGCGTCAACAGTGAGCGTCGCTTCGCAGCACGGACAAACTATCGAGTACTTATCCATAAAAACTGAGATTATACATTATCGACCGTGGTTCGCGCCCGTTATTGAGCGGACAAACCGGCGATCTCGAGCAATTGGGCCGTCGTCGCCGATTGCAGGTTGGTGAGTTTCTCGGTCTTGGCCGTGATCGTCTTGCCATTGCGAAGTTTGAATCTCAGTTCCTTCAGCGGCAGGCCTATCCAGACGGCCTCGATCCGCTCGAATTGCGGATGGTCCCTAAAGACCCGAACTTCGACAAAATGACCTTCGTTGTCCATCGTCACGGCGGTCTCAGAGTTCTCGCCCGAAGGTCGAAACTGAGGTGTAGGCTTTGGTCCTGAGGTTCCCGGATTGTAAACGCTTTGCCCCCGCTTCGCCCCCAGATTTGCCGGCGCGCTGTCGACGGAGCCGTTAGCCGGCGTTTCCGTAGGAGGGGCAACACTTGGCGTCGGCAAGGCGACCTTATCGATGTTCGTGTTTGACGACGGTTTGGCAGGAGCGTCAGCCGTCGAACCGCAAGCTGGCAGACCGACGCAAATCGCAGTAACGAAGAGTGTTTTCACTAGGCTAAACCTTGGATCCATCTGAAAAATGTTACGTGAATTGGCCTACGACGAGCAACCCGCCGGAATTTTTCCACTTGGCGTTTTGAACTTTGTCAGTGCTGATGTAATATCTCTTTTTTGATTTTCCACGCTATGCGGTTTTCACGCTCAAAACTTGTCCCTTAACCCAGGAGAGAACATGAACGCCAAAAATGTCTTGACTTTCGCTTCTGACCAGGAAGCGAGATTTGTCTCTGTGCGCTTTACCGACCTGCCCGGCTCGTGGCACCATCTGACGTTTCCGATCGAGCAGTTGACCGAAGACAGCTTTGAGGACGGGTTCGGGTTTGACGCGTCGAGCCTTCGCGGCTGGGCGGCAATCCACGAATCCGACATGCTGCTCGTGCCCGATCCGACCCGGTTCTGGATCGACCCGTTCACCGATGACACGACGCTGTGCCTGATCGCAAACGCTGTCGATCCGATCACGAAAGAGGGCTACTGGCTCGATCCGCGATCGGTCGCAAGCCGGGCTGAGAGCTATCTGAATTTCACAGGCCTTGCAGACACGGCGTATTTTGGCCCCGAGGCCGAGTTTTTTGTATTCGACCAGGCTCAATTTCACAACGAGCAAAACTCTGCCGGCTATTTTATCGATAGCGAAGAGGGCCACTGGAACTCTGCCCGCGGCGGCGATATTCCGAATTCGGGTTACCACATCCGCCCCAAGGAGGGCTATGTGCCCGTCGCCCCGATGGATTCGCTTATCGACATCCGCAACACGATCTCATCGACGCTGCTCGAAGTTGGCATCAGCGTCGAGTGCCATCACCACGAGGTTGCGACCGCCGGACAATGCGAGATCGATTTCAGATTCTCGAATCTGCTCCATACAGCCGATAATCTGATGCTCTTTAAGTATGTCGTAAAAAACACAGCCCACGCTTACGATAAGACGGCGACATTTATGCCAAAACCGCTTTTTGGTGATAACGGCTCTGGCATGCACGTGCACCAGTCGTTGTGGAAGGACGGTGATCCGCTATTTGGCGGCGACCAGTACGCAGGGCTGTCGGAAATGGCAAAGTTCTACATCGGCGGACTCTTGAAACATGCTCC
>CAZMQR010000218.1:0-4725 GCA_964568325.1 uncultured Chloracidobacterium sp.
GCATGCCCGAGATAATCGATGCATTGCGTGAAGACGACTTGCTAATAATGACCGCCGACCACGGCAACGACCCGACATATTCTGGCTCGGACCACACACGCGAGTACGTTCCGCTCTTGGCTTACGGCAAATCGGCCGCGTCGGGCGTCGATCTCAATACGCGACAGTCCTTGTCGGACATCGGGCAGACCATCGCAGAAAATTTTGGCCTTGAGATCGAAGACGGCGTTAGTTTCCTGAACGATATTTCATAAGGTTATGAGAAGAACACCGGTTTGTTGGGTCGTCGTCGTGATTATCACGACGGCTTTGAATTCGTTTGTGTTTGGCCAAGTGAAGGCTGACGAGCTGGCTGCATTTGGTGAACCCCCGTCGAGGCTTCGGGGCGTGATCGAGAAGTTCGACGCGGACTACGGCATTCTGAACCGGTATTATTCGGCGACGACGTCGGTGAACAGGTCGGAGCGGCTCAAGGAGCTTTATTCGAGCAGGCTGAGGCTGCTCTCGTCGCTCGATTTTGACAAGCTGAACCACGACGAGCAAGTCGACTATATTTTGTTCCGGAATTATCTCGACCACGAGATCAAGGAGCAGTCGCGGTTTGACGCACAGTTGGCCGAGATGGCGTCGGTGATACCGTTTGCCGGGACGATCAGCGACCTTGAGGATAATCGACGGAAACTCAAATACGCCGATGCTGCACAGTCCGCCGCATTGCTCAACGATCTGGCCAAGAAGATCGCCGACACTCAGCGAACATTTGAGAATGTCTCCACGGCGAAACCGAAACGAACGGTTGCCAATCGTGCTGCCCGTACCGTCGGAGCCCTCAGGCAGAATCTGCGCTCGTGGTACACGTTCTACAATGCTTACGATCCGGCATTTACCTGGTGGTGCGAGTCACCGTATAAGGCCGCGGACGATGCGCTCGGCAAATATCAGACGTTCATTACCGAAAAACTCGTCGGTATCAGGACAGACGACAAGACGACTATCATTGGCGATCCTATCGGGCGGGAGGCTCTCGTCGAAGAATTGAAGTTCGAGATGATCCCGTACACGCCTGAGGAACTCGTGCAGATCGCCAATAAGGAGTTCGAATGGTGCATCGCAGAGTTCAAGAAGGCGTCGCGCGAGATGGGCTACGGGGAAGACTATATGAAGGCCATCGAGGCCGTTAAGCAAAAGTATGTCGAGCCGGGTAAGCAGCCGGAATTGATAAAGAAGTTTGCGTATGAGGCCATCGATTACGTTGAGAAGAATGAGCTTGTCACCGTTCCGCCTCTTGCCCGTGATGGCTGGCGAATGGAGATGATGTCGCCCGAGCGGCAGTTGGTCGCGCCATTTTTTCTCGGCGGCGAGACGATACTCGTGGCTTATCCGACAGACGGCATGACGCATGAACAAAAGATGATGTCGCTGCGGGGTAATAATCCGCATTTTGCCCGTGCGGTGACACATCATGAACTCATTCCTGGGCACCACCTGCAAGGATTCATGACACAGCGTTACCGGCCGTATCGCGCGATGTTTCGCACGCCGTTCTGGGGCGAGGGCTGGGCATTGTATTGGGAATTCCTGCTTTGGGATCGCGGATTTGTAACGACGCCCGCGGACAAGATCGGGGCCTTATTCTGGCGTTCGCACCGAGCGGCGCGCATCATCTTTAGCCTCAATTTCCATCTCGGCAACTGGACGCCCGAGCAGTGCGTCGACCTGCTGGTGAACAAAGTTGGCCACGAACGCGACAATGCTCTGGCCGAGGTGCGGCGTTCATTCAGCGGCGATTACGGGCCGCTCTACCAGATGGCGTATATGATGGGCGGGCTGCAGTTTTACCAGCTCCATCGCGACCTCGTTGGTTCGAAGAAAATGACCGACAGGCAATTTCACGATGCGGTCCTGCACGAGGGGCCGATACCGGTCGAGATGGTCAGGGCGATATTGACGAAGCAGAAGCTTGCGCGGGACTTTCAACCGAGTTGGCGATATTACAACTTGGATAGGAATTAACCGCGAAATACACGAAACATACGAAATAGAGGGGAACCTTTTTTTTCGTATTTTTCGTGTATTTCGCGGTAGATCTCTTACTTCGCGAGGCGATAGCCGATCAGAGCCATCGGAATGTATGAGATAAGGCTCGCGACGACGAACCACATCGGCTGGCCGGGCACCAGGAAGAAGAAGTTGGCGATACCGGCCGTCGTCAGAAAGACGCCAATGACGAGTGACAGCATCGGGCCCTCGCTCCAGCGGCGGCCCATCTTTTGCGCCACGAAGCCGCCGGCGAACGCGGCCACAATGTAGCCGGCAAGAACAATAGCGAACGCCATCGCCGGCAGCGATGTGATGTAAGCGATCCGCTCCTCAGCGGTCATGTATTCAAAGTTCTTTGGCGGTGCGGGGGCCGCAGCCGTCGAGATCATTTGAAAGATCATAATGATCGCCACAGATGTGATACAGGCAACGATAATGGCCAGGATCTTGCGTCCCATAAATTCCTCCTTAGAAGCGATGCTCAAGTTGTAACGCTAAAACTACTCACGCGCAAGTTCTGCTCGCGATCAGACGGCTGCCAGTACTTCGTAAATATCAACCATTGCTCGCGTATCGAGCTCGCAGTATTCGAGCAGGTTCTGAAAGATATGCTCGCGGTCGGCGTCGGACATCGATTCCCATTTTACGGCGCGAAACCAGCTTATCGAGGCCGTCAAGCCCTCGCCAATGCCGAGGTCTGAATACCTAGGCACATGCGGACACAGCACCGGCAGCACCTTTTTGATCGAAGAACGTCCCTTAAAATCGGGGTGAATATAGAGGCGATCCGCAAAGATCTTCATTAGATCGACCGTCTTTGAATTTACCTCCTCAAAGAATGCCGCGTAGTCCGGAAACATCTCGGCCATCTCGCTGTTGCGTGTCTTCTCGAACGATTCGTACCATACGAAGACTGTCCCGATACCGCCGGACATCGCATTCTTCAGGTGCCCGGCCAGGGCCAGAGGTGGGTTTGCCTCGTCGTGTCGGGCAAGGAACTCGACGTGCTTGAGTGGCTCTCCGGGACCGGCGATCGTGTGCAGCGAATACTGAAAGCACATCTGCTGGAAGGGGCGCACGCCGTCAAACTGCGGTATTGCGTATGAGAACGTCTCGTAGTCCAGAAAATGCAGCGGATATTCCCACGCATTCATCCGCTCTCGGATCTCCTCGCTCTCGATAACTATCGCGCCCGACTGAGCCGCGGATACCTGCTTCCGCTGCTTGTCCGACAACGGAAAATCGTCCGGCACGTCGAGGATGCTGACGACGCCCATCTCGAGCAGCTCGCGACGTTTCTCGTTCTTAAGGTAGGAGATATCAAATATCGTGTATTCCGGGAGATCGGGAAAATGCAGCGTGATGAACTTGCACGCGAGCTTGTTGTCGGCACAGTAATCGAGAAGTGACGGGACGGGAACGGTCTTTAGATAATCGATCGCAGCTTGTGCCTGCTGCGCCGTGGCTTCGAGCCGCTCATCGACCTCGGCTGTCGCCTCAGTGATCGTAAACAGGCGCTCCGGTTCGATGTCGCCGTGCCGCACATAGTCGCCATTCATCGTAACGACGTAGCAACGGGCAACGTGCGAACCCATTGCTTCCGCGGCCATCTTCTGAAAAGCGACGTCGTCATAGTGCTCGGGCTTGACCTTAGAGGCACCCTTGATCTCGTATATCTCGATATCGCCGGTCGCCGTATCGGTGACGACAATGTCGCTGCGTGCCGTAAAGCTCGATGTTTGGAATGTTCGTTGATAATCGACGGTCTGGCTGTCGCTTGGCTGAAATTGAGCGAGATGCTTGACGTAACGCTCGACCTCATACCCCTGCTGTCTGAGATGCTCATATTCGAGCGAATAGGGCTCGACAACGAGCAGCGGTTGGTTAATGTAGAGCCAAAACTCGGGTGGGCACCTTAGATACCGCATGTATGCGGTCTTGCTAAGCCTGAAATCCGTTTTTCTGCGGGCTTGCATTGGAGATTCGGAGAACGCCTTATGTGATATTCTACGCCTAAGTTCTCAAAATGAAAGTCACATACGAGGTCACGGCCCTAGTGCCGCCGGAATTTATTGAACGGTTCGAGGATTATATGCGACATCGGCACATCGCGGATGTGCTCGCGACGGGCCATTTCGAATCGGCGACCTTCTCCCGAACCGACGGCAAGTATCGGATGAAGTATGTTGCCCATTCACGCGAATCGCTCGATCAGTATCTCGCAAACGACACGATGCGGCTGCGGGATGATTTTTACAAACATTTTCCCGAGGGAATCGAGCTGTCGCGCGAGGTCTGGGATGTCATTGAAGCGTTCAAGCCGGTGGATTGACCGGCCGACGGTGTTTCGCTAGAATCTAGGTTGACGTGGTGAGTTATTGCGACTTGCGGCCACGAAAAAGAAGCGGCTAAACAGCAGGAGTTCAATTCGAAGGCTTTTACGAAACTCGGTGCTTGTTTGGCACGGGGTTTTTCATTTATGAGCAAGTTTCTCGATCTGCTGAAAGAAAAGGTCATTGTCTTCGACGGTGCGATGGGGACGTATCTGCAGTCGCTCGATCTGTCGATCGACGAGTGGGGCGGGCCGGCGTTTGAGAATTGCTCGGAGAATTTGCTCTACACACGGCCTAACGCTATAGAAAAGGTCCATACGGCGTTTCTCGACGTCGGCTGCGATGTGATCGA
>CAZMQR010000219.1:0-4696 GCA_964568325.1 uncultured Chloracidobacterium sp.
GCCGATCATCTGGTGCAGGCAAAAGGCTTCGGGGCGATCTGGCTCAATTTGAGCGGCCTGTCGGAACGCACTTTGAGAATGGTCCCAAAGACCTATTGGTTCCGCTTTCGCACCCGTATCAAAGAAACACCGACCGTTCTGTTCGTCACGGCGGGCGAACATTTGACCGGCTCGGCATCGCAGCGATCGTTCACAACATCACGCACAAACACGCTTTGGTCGGGAACAGGGAATTTCAAGCTGCTGCGTGAATTCCACCTCGATCTTTATTCGCGGAATGAGATCCTTGGGCCGCTTAAGGCAAGGATCGAGATGGATTATTCGGAAGTTTAGTCCTTATGAATTACCTCCACCTTTAGGTGGAGGTAAATGGCTACCTGACGTCGGGCTTTAGCCCAAAGATTCGGCTAAAGCCGGGAATCTAGAGAGATCGCTGACCTCCAGCTAAAGCTGGAGGCAACTCATAAGAATGTCACGCTTGTATAGTTGCATAATTTCATCAAGCAATCGCCCGGCTTTGGTCGGTGTGGCGAGGCAGTTCGCATACGCCATCCAAACGATCGACGACGGCATCGTATTCGATATCAGTGGCCTTGAGCGGCTGATAGGCAAACGTGATCGCGTCGAACAACGCATTCTGGCCGAGATGGAGGCTGCAAATGTCTCGGGCTGCGTCGCCGTGGCCGATACGGTCGATACGGCAATTTTGCTGGCCCGGCAAAGCGGGAAGCAAAATGAAGATTGCACTCTGAATACGCCCGACAAATTTTTGCAGCTGCCATTAAAGGAACTCGCAATCGAGCAGGATACGCTTAACGTCTTTAACGAGTTAGGTTTACACACGGCCGGCGATCTGCTTGCCGTGCCGCACGACGAGCTTGTCGGGCGATACGGCCGGCAGTTCACCGATGTCATCGATGTGCTCGAGCAAAAAGGCCGTTCGCTCATTACGTCAAATATCAAAGAGAATCGTGTGTCCTGGAGCTTTGAGCTAAACAATCCGGTCGAGGATTTTGAACAGCTCATTTTCCTGCTCAATCACGGGCTCGAACGGCTGTTTGCACAGGTCGAGCACGCCGGATTCAGCACCGAACATCTCGATCTCAAGTTCAGGCTCAGGAACAAGACCGAGAAAACTTACGAGATAAAGACCTCGTTCCCGACACTCGAACGCTCTTTTTGGCTCAAGCTGATAAACCTCCGTGCCGCGCTCGATCCACCCGAAGAACTGATCACGGCTGTCAATGTTGTGGCTCATTTCACACGTCCGCGGCCCGATCAGCGCGGTCTTTACGCCGCCTCGCGGCCCGAATCCGAAAGCCTGTTGTTGACGGTCAATAAATTACGAAAGCTCGTCGGCGAAGACAATGTCGGCGTGCCCGTGCTGCTCGATCAACGTGCGGCGGAGCCGTTTACGCTGGATGCCGAAGCAATTCCTGATGTCAGCACAGATATTTTAAGCAAACGAAGTGGAGAAACGCCGCTCGGCCGCTCTATTTGCGGACGGTTGAGGCGTTCCCTCAACACTGGCCCGCTTTGGGGCCAGAACGCTCCGCTTTTCCGGAAGCATGCTACTTCTTTCGCGGCTATGCCGCCATGCCCCGAGAGCGGCGGCATAGCCGCAAGAAATATTAAGCACCCCTCGGAAAAGCAGAGCGTTCTGGCCCCAAAGCGGGCCAGTGTTGAGGGAACGCCTCAACCGTCCGCAAATAGAGCGGCCGAGCCGCAAGAGACAGAGCCGTTACAACCCATCATCACTTTTAATTATTATCGCCCGCCTATCCGAGCCGAGGTGTTGGTGCGTGATCGCCGACTGATATTCGTCAAAACACGCCAATTTGCCGCGCATATCGTCAATTGCAGTGGTGTGTGGAAAGGGAATTCACGCTGGTGGGGCCAACCGTGGCGGACGCTCGAATGGGACATTGAGGTAGAAAACCAAGGTATCTATCGTCTCTGCAAGGCAAAGGATGAGTGGTTTTTGACGGGTGAATATGACTGAGAGGTTTTTTTGCGCGAAATTCTGAAACACGGCCTAAATAATGCACTTAACTCATTTATACACAATCACTTCTGGTGTTTCAAAGCAGTTTGAAACAAGGCGAAACGCTGAAACAGACATTATTTGCCTAACAGCTTGTTTATCAACTATTTAACGCATGTTCTCTGAACTCCACACACGCTCGGCGTTCAGCTTTCTATCCTGCGGCTCGCAGCCGCAGAGATTAGTGACATGCGCCGCTGAGTTGGGAATTCCGGCCGTCGCTCTGCTCGACCGAGACACGGTCGCCGGGGCCGTGCGATTTCATTTCGAGGCGAAGGAACATGGGATCAAGCCGATCATCGGCGCCGAGATCACGATGGACGACGGCAGCCTGCTTCCGCTGATCCCTGTCGATCTCAATGGCTATCAAAACCTGAGCAAACTCATCACG
This sequence comes from uncultured Chloracidobacterium sp., assembly GCA_964568325.1. Taxonomy (GTDB): domain Bacteria; phylum Acidobacteriota; class Blastocatellia; order Pyrinomonadales; family Pyrinomonadaceae; genus OLB17. Next base: position 2,436 of record CAZMQR010000219.1, read on the forward strand.
ACGATCAAACTGCGGCATAAGAAGGGAGAACATTTTGCGACGCGAGATGATATCGAACAGCACTCTACGGGCCTGCTGTGCTTCACAGGCGGAGCCGATGGTTTTATCCACAACAGCGTCAAACAAGGCCGCGGACTCACCGACCTTGCGTGGCTCAACTATGTGTTTGAAAAGCGGCTTTATGTCGAATTGCAGAGGCATCATCTTCGTCACGAAGAGCATATCAATCAAACGCTCCTCGGCTACGCGCACAAGCTGCGACTGCCCATTTTTGCGAGTAACGGAGCGTATTACGCCGACGAGCATGACCGCGAGCTTTATGACGTTTTTACCTGCATAAAGAATCACACGACGATATACGAGGCGGGCAAATTACTAAGCGAGAACAGCGAGCGGTATCTCAAAAACGAGCAGCAGATGCTGCGGCTGTTTGCCGACATGCCTGAAACTGTCGAGGTCACGAACGAGATCGTCTCACGTATCGATTTCTCGATGGATGAGCTGTCCTACAACTTTCCTGATTATCCTGTGCCCGCCGGCGAAACGGCCGATGCCGTGCTGCGTGAAAAGGCCATCGCACGCTCATTCGAACGGTATCGCGACAAGACATGGCATTTGAGATCACAGGTGCAGGCTCGGCTCGAAAAGGAATTTCGCGTGATCGAGATGAAAAAACTCGCGGGTTATTTCCTGACGGTCTGTGATATTTCGGATTTTTGTAAAGAGAACAAGATCCTGTCGCAAGGCCGAGGCTCGGCAGCGAATTCTGTCGTCTGCTACGCGCTCGGCATTACGGCCGTCGAGCCGATCGGCAACAAGCTGTTGTTTGAACGCTTCCTGTCTGAAAAATACGAGCAATATCCCGATATCGACATCGATCTGCCGTCGGGCGACGACCGTGAGAGCGTTATCCAGCACGTTTACAACAAATACGGCCGCCGCAGCTCAGCGATGACGGCAAATGTCATCTGCTATCGCGGAAAATCGGCCGTCCGCGAGGTCGGCAAGACGTTTGGCTTTGGCGATGACGTGCTGAAGCGTCTCTCAAAACTCAATTCGCATTACGAGACGTTCAAGGGCAATGAACTGGACCATCGGCTAAAGGAGGCAGGCTTTGACCCGACGGCCGATCAGGCGTTACGCAAATTTGCCGAGATGTATCAGCGAATCCTCGATTTTCCGCGTCATCTCGGCCAGCACTCAGGCGGCATGGTTGTGTCGCTCAATCGTCTCGACGGAATCGTCCCGATCGAGCCGGCATCGATGGTGGACCGTTCGATCATTCAATGGGACAAGGACGATTGTGAGGCTCTAAAGATCGTCAAGATCGATCTGTTGGGGCTCGGCATGATGGCCGTCTTGCGCGACACGATCACGCTCGTCAAGGAACACCACGGCCGCGACCTCGACCTTTACCGCATACCGCACAATGACCCTGCGGTTTACGAAGCCCTGCAAAAAGGCGACACGGTCGGTATGTTTCAGGTCGAGAGTCGCGCGCAGATCGCGTTCTTGCCTAAGTCAAAGCCGGCGAACTTCTACGACATCGTTGTCCAGGTCGCGATCATTCGGCCGGGCCCGATCGTCGGGCATATGCTGCATTCATATATCAAGCGTCGGCAGGGCCTGGAGCCGGTCACATATCCGCACGAATCGCTAAAACCCGTGCTCGAACGCACTATGGGTGTGCCTTTATTTCAGGAGCAATTACTCAAAATGGCGATGGACATCGCCGGTTTTACCGGCTCCGAGGCGGAGGAACTGCGGCGGGCGATGGGCTTTAAGCGACCGGATATCAAGTTAGAGAAGATCGGCCGGAATCTGCGGGCCGGAATGACCAAAAACGGTATTTCTAAAGAGGTTCAGGAACAGATCGTCGATTACGTAAAAGCCTTTTCCAACTACGGTTTTCCCGAATCGCACGCCTACAGCTTTGCTCTGCTGTCCTATGCCTCAGCATATTTCATAATTCACTATCGAGCCTGCTTTATGGCCGCGATGCTGAATAACTATCCGCTCGGCTTCTACTCCGCCGCAACGCTCGTCAAAGACGCGCAGCGGCACGGCTTGCACTTCCTGCCGCTGGATATCAACCGGTCAGACTATTTATTCAAGGTCGAAGAAGTCGGAACCGCCTGCGTAAGCGGGCAGCCAGTTCCATCCGAAGACCGTGACCTGCGCGTTCGCGTCGGCCTAAAGTTTGTACGAGGATTAAGAGAGGAGATAGGAAATAAGGTCGTCGAGGAACGTCGGGCTCCTTC
>CAZMQR010000220.1:0-4654 GCA_964568325.1 uncultured Chloracidobacterium sp.
CGAAAACAATCAGGAGATAGCCCGTATGAGTACCTATATCGCTCCGCTGCGCGATATCTGCGATCTGGCGGAGAAATATGACGCGATGGTTATGGTGGATGATTCGCACGCCGTCGGCTTTATGGGAGCGACTGGTCGAGGGACGCATGAGCACTGTGACGTGATGGGCCGCGTTGATGTTATTACAGGAACACTCGGCAAGGCTCTGGGCGGCGCAAGCGGCGGCTATACGAGCGGCAGAAAGGAGATCATCGATTTGCTGCGTCAGCGTTCGAGGCCCTACTTGTTCTCGAATTCCGTAGCACCGCCGATCGTTACTGCGGCGATCGCGGCAATCGATATGTTATCAGCCTCGACAGACCTGCGGGACAAGTTGATGGACAACACTCGCTATTTTCGCGAGAAGATCGCCGCCGTCGGGCTCGACGTGCTCCCCGGCGAGCATCCGATCGTGCCGATAATGTTTGGTGAGGCAGCGCCTGCGGTAAAGATGGCGGAAAGGCTGCTGGAGAAAGGTGTTTACGTGATCCCGTTCTCATTTCCGGTCGTGCCGAAAGGGAAGGCCAGGATCAGGACGCAGATTTCGGCTGCGCATTCCAAAGAAGACTTGGATGTTGCCGTCATTCGTTTCTCGGACGCCGCGGTCGCCATTTCATTTTAATCGGAAGTCCATCAGGAATGCGTACCAAGTCATCTCTTATTCGCTCCCAATTGGATCCAGCTTACAGCCGATTTCTTAATGTGTTGCGGTCACTGTCGTCGCCTGGCTCGGCCGCCTGGATAGCCTGGGGGAGTTTTCTTGTCTATCGCGTGGTTCATAGCGCTACTTCTAGTCGGTCTGGTGTGGTCCCTATCTACCGCCGGGCATTTGAGAATTGGTTTGCTGGCGCCCCGCTATATGATCTAACGGGCAGGGACTTCTTGTATCTCCCACACGCAGCTATATTTTTCTCACCTTGGGGAGTTCTTCCGAACACTGCTGGGGAGGTGGCCTGGCAGATCACACTCTGCACAGTAACTGCGCTCGGAGTCTTCCTGGTGTCGGGTGTCGCTACGAAGGATCCGAGGGGATTCTGCCTCACTACTTTGGTTACGATCGCCGCATCGACATCGGCGTTCAACCTCGCTCAGTCCACATTGTTGATGTCTGGACTGATCATCTTCGGAGTTGTGAGCATCGTTAGACGACAATGGTGGCTTGCTGCGGTCCTGATCGGATTTGCCATTGCGGTCAAGCCTCTGGCAATATTTGTCTTTTTGCTTGCGGCTGCGGTGTATCTAGAAATGTCTTGGCGTCTCCTGGTCGTGACTATTGTTCTCTTTCTTATTCCATTTGGCTTCCAGGAACAAGGGTACGTAGGAACGCAATATCTCGCATTCTTGGAAAATTCGAAGGTTGCTTACGCCATTGGGGACGTTGGGCACTGGGCGCAGATCTTCGGGGCTCTTAAGCTGGGCGGGATCTCAACATCCCCGGAACTGCAAATGACTGTCCGAATATTCTTTGCTGGATCGTCGCTGCTTGCTGTGTGGTTTGCACGTCGCCATCTGTCGCCCGAAAGGTCGGGCTTTTATCTGATCGCGATCAGTTCGTTCTTTATTCTGCTGTTCAATCCACGGACAGAGAACAATACTTATACGATAGTCGCCCCGATCTTCGCGATCCAATTATTCGAGTCATGGCATTCGAATAATCGCCGATGGATCACGATCACGATGGTTCTGCTCGTTGTGCTGCTAGTCTTCCGAGAGGCCGTTTCAGGGCTCGCGGTACCATATCCGGACAACACTTGGCTGGCGCCCGTACTATGTTCTGTGATGAGCGGCTTTTTGATCAGCCGGCTTTGGCAGGAGGTGAACCAATCGCGCCTGAGCAAGACCGACGAAGCCTCAATCGGCGGATGAATTCCGCTGCATTTCCTGGACCGTTGGCCGGTCTTCATAGCAGGATTGAACCGGCGGACGCTGACACGTCCGCCATGAATCTGCTTACCACGTTTCAGGGTGTCGCTGCATTCTCATTGATAGCGTCTTTCGCCTGCGTCGCTACTGCCGCAAACGCCTCGGGCTGTTTGACTGCCATGTCGGCGAGGACCTTGCGGTCGAGCTCGATGCCGGCGAGGCTGAGGCCGTGAATGAACTGGGAATACTTCATATCATTCAGGCGGCACGCCGCGTTGATGCGGACGATCCACAGTTTGCGAAAATCACGCTTTTTCAGCTTTCGGCCCGTATAGGCAAAGTTAAGTGCGCGCTCGACCGACTCTTTGGCCGAGCGATAAAGCTTTGATTTAGTTCCACGATAGCCTTTGGCAAGGCTCAATATCTTTCTGCGCTTTTCGGTGCGCTTGTTACCACGTTTTGCTCTTGGCATGATTCACTCCTTCGTCGTGATTTGCGAATTTCAATTTGCGATTTGCGAATTACACTTCTTATAGATCGCAGATCGACATTCGCAAATCGAAAATCCCTAGTCGCGGCCGTATGGCAGCATTTTCTCTACACGCTTCTGATCGCCCTCTGATACCATCACGTCGATATCGAGGTTGCGCTTACGCTTATTCGTCTTCTTGGTCAGAATGTGGCGTGCATGGCTGTGGCCGCGTTTGAACTTACCGGTCGCTGTTGAGCGAAACCGTTTTGCTGCACCTTTGTGCGTTTTTAGTTTTGGCATAACTCTCTCCTGTCTTACTCCTTATCAAAAGATCTCGTCGTCGTCCTTCTTTGCTTCAGGCTCGGCCTTCGGCTTCGGCGTCGCTCGCTTTTCTGCCGACTTCTTTGGTTTCGGCTTTTCTTCATCCGCATCCGGAGCGACGGAAACGTGTTTAGGATTCGCGGCTTTTGTCTTCTTTGGTGCGAGGATGGTGAACATCTGGTAGCCCTCCATCTTCGGCGCGACCTCGACGTCGGCCACGTCGGCCAGTTCCTCGGTCAGGCGCTTGAGTATCTTTGCACCCAGTTCGCGGTGTGACATCTCGCGGCCGCGGAATGCGATAGCTGCCCGGACCTTATCGCCCTCTTCGAGCCATTGTTGGGCGTGCTCCATTCGGTACTTGTAATCGTGGTCGTCCGTTCCGGGACGAAACTTGATCTCCTTTACCTGAACGGTGACCTGCTTCTTCTTCGCTTCGTGTGCCCGCTTCTTCTGCTCATACAAGAACTTGCCGTAGTCAATGATCTTGCATACAGGCGGCTGAGCTTTTGGCGCTATCTCAACGAGGTCGAGGCCGCGTCCTCGGGCCTCGGCGATAGCATCTCGGGTGTCCATGATGCCAAGCGTTCCGCCCTCTTCGAGTACGACGCGCACCGACGGCACCCTTATCCGTTCGTTGGTCCTGTGCAGCGGTTCACGAAACCGCGGCTTGAACCTATTTCCACCAAATCTTCTAGCGATAACGCCTCCTTTTGTTAAATACCCTTCCTAGAGACTGCGGCTTAGCTTTTCGGCCGCTATCTTCTCGGTGAACACTGCAAGCGACATCGTGCCGAGGTCGCCCTGTTTTCTGTGCCGGACGGCAACAGTTCCGTTCTCCAACTCCTGATCGCCGAGGACCAGCATATACGGGACCTTTTGCAATTGCGCGTTCCGTATCTTTGCACCGATCTTCTCCGACCTAGTATCCGCTTCGACCCGAAATCCGGTCGCCCTCAATTGGGACTCGACCTCCATGGCGTACTCATTGACGCGATCCGTGATCGGCAACACGGCGACCTGGACCGGAGCGAGCCACAAAGGGAATGCTCCGGCGTAATGTTCGATCAATACACCAAAAAAGCGCTCTATGGACCCAAACAACGCCCGATGGATCATATACGGGCGATGTTTCTGATTATCGTCGCCGGTGTACTCAAGCTCAAATCGAGCAGGAAGGTTGAAATCAAGCTGAATCGTGCCAAGCTGCCACACTCGGCCGATGGCGTCCTCGATCTTGATGTCGATCTTCGGCCCGTAGAAGGCCGCCTCGCCCTCGATCCGCTCATAGGATATGCCTCGTTCTTTGAGAGCACTGGCGAGTTGTTCCTCGGCCGCCGCCCAGTCTTCGTCGGCACCGAGATAGCCTTTGTTCTCGGCATCGCCGCGAACTGAAAGCTCGAATCTAACTTTGTCGAAACCGTAAGTCTCAAAGACCTTGATCGCGAAATCGAGACAGTCCGCAACCTCGGCATGGACCTGATCCGGCCGGACGAAGAGATGAGCGTCATCGACCGAGAAACCACGTACCCGCATAAGGCCGTGAAGCGTCCCGCTTAACTCGGCGCGATAGACGGTTCCCATCTCGGAATATCTTTGCGGCAGATCGCGATATGAACGAGGGCTCGACTTATAAATGCCGATGTGGAACGGGCAATTCATCGGTTTGAGGCGGTATTCCTCATCCTCGATGCTCGTCGGGGCGTACATCGAATCGGCGTAGTTGCCCTCGTGGCCGCTGGTAAACCAAAGCTGGCGTTTTGCGATGTGTGGTGTAAAGACAAAGCTGTAGCCGCGACGCTCGAGTTCTTCCTTTAGAAGCCGCTCCATCTCGTTGCGGATGATCCCGCCTTTTGGATGCCAGAGGATCAGGCCCTGCCCGTAATTGTCGTCGATCGAAAAGAGGTCGAGTTCACGGCCGAGCTTGCGGTGGTCGCGCTTTTCCGCTTCCTCACGCTGGAC
>CAZMQR010000221.1:0-4637 GCA_964568325.1 uncultured Chloracidobacterium sp.
AGGTCGAGGTGGACAGCAACTTTACCAACCTGCGGGCCTTCTTTGAATCAATGGCGAAGCTGCCGCGTATCGTATCGATCACGGATTTCAAGATCAATCAGCTCGAAAAGCAGACAGACGTCAAAACGCTGCATGCTCAGTTTCTGCTGACGGCCTACTACGCCGCCCCGACGGATCTCAACGCCAAGCCCGCCGTGCCCGGGGCTCCGGGGGCCGCTCCGGGCCAGCCCGGCGTCCCCGCACCGGGCGCAGCCGCTCCGCCCGCAGCACCACCCGCAAAATAGACAGATTTAGGGAAATTAGCCATGACATACCTCACGACAATCAAACGCCTCGCCGCCTACTCAGCGATTGCCGCGGCATTCGTGCTCGTCAGCGGAAGCTTCTCGTCCGTAAGCGCTCAGCGCGACCCGTTTGCCAAGCCGAGCTTTATGAAGCAGAGGAAAGAGCCGAGCACGTCGGTTTCGTCCTCAGGCAAGTCGGCGACCCCAAAGGTGCCGGTCAACTATGGCCCGCCGATGATCGAGGCACGGATCGAGTATTTCAAGCGCCTCCGTGAGCAGGCCGCTGCCAACGGACAGCCGCTGCCAAAGGTCACGAGTGTCCTGACGCTGAACGAGATGGCCGTGACGGGCATCTTTAAGACGCCGCGCGGTTACGCAGCGATGGTCGAGGCGACGCCGATCAAGCTGTCATACACGATCTATCCGGGCGAGAAATTCTTTGACGGGCAACTGGTCGCGGTTGAGGAGAACAGGCTCGTTTTTCGCAAAGTGACAAAGACCGGCGAGGGCAAATTCGTCGCCTCGGTCGAGAACAAACCGCTCAAGACATATTCGCAGCGGGCCCAGATCGAGGGCACTGCACCCAATCAGCCTAATGACAAGCCGATCCAGACGGCCGCGGCAGCCGCGCCGGCGGGCAAGGACGGCAAGCCTGCATCTAATCCATTCCTCTCGCCGCTTGACGAGATGAGCCAGCAGCCCAAACAGGCTGAGAAACCGAAACCACAGAAGGGCAAAAAGCCGGTTAAGGTAGCAAAGAATTGAGGCCGTTCGCCGGCCGTTCAATACGGGCCCGTCCGGGCCGAATCAGAAACGGAGGAAACATGAATTCTCTTAACAACATTGGCGAAGCGGTCCGGCGGATCGCGTTAGCACTGACCATCGTCCTCAGTCTCGCGGTGATCGCGACGGCCCAGACGGTTGACGCGCAGCAGCAGGGCAAGTTCTACGGCGAGCCCGGATTTCGCGGCGAACCGATCAACCTGAACGTCGTCAATGCCGATATCCGCGACATCCTGTCGTATATCACCGACCAGTACGGCATCAACTTTGTCATCGACAAATCTGTCAAGGAAGTACCGGTAACGGTCAAGGTCAACGACGTTCCCTGGAACCTCGCGCTCGATTCGGTGCTGCAATCGCAGGAACTGGGCGTGCAGGTGAACGGCAACATCCTGCGCGTCGCCGACAACAAGACGCTGGCGGCCGAGGGCGAGCTTTACCGCGAGCGGATGAACAATCAGCTCGATACCTCGCAGCTCTACACAGAATTTGTCCGCCTAAACTATGCACGCGCGGCCGGCACGCTTGCGGGCGACGCCGGCGGCGGCAATGCTCTCTCGACCGGGACGAGCAATATGTCCTCAGGTGGCGGCGGTGCGTCGTCAGGTTCCGGAGCGGGAGCGGCCGGCGGTACCGACCAGGGCATCCTCGGCATTGTCAAGAAGCGGCTTTCGCGCCGTGGCACCGTCGAGGTCGATGGCCGCAGCAATACGCTGATCATCACCGACGTTCGCCAGAATATCGACGCGATCAAGCAGCTCGTTGCGCTGCTCGACCAGCCCGAGCCGCAGGTCGAGATCGAAGCGAGGATCGTCGTTGCGTCACGTAATTTCAGCCGCGACATCGGCGTCCAGCTTGCGGGCCTGATCGTCGGCAATCGCGGCCAGGGCGGGACCGGCGGAACCCTGCCCGGATCCACCACCAGCCTGCCGCTGCCGCCGAGCCTGCCGATACCGACGATAAATAACAGCATGGCGTCGAGCATAGCCAATACGGCGATCGGCCTGACGACGGGCATCTTTGGAACGGCTCAGTTGAGTGCCCTGATCTCGCTCGGCGAGCAGAAGGGCCAGGCAAAGATCATCGCTACTCCGCGAGTATCGACGCTTAACAATCGCCCTGCCGAGATCAAGAGCGGCACGAAGATCCCCGTGACGACGATCCAGCCGGGCAGCAGCACCGGCGGCTCCGTGATCGCGACGACGACCTATGTTGACGTTCCATTGCGGCTTGCCGTAACGCCTCAGATCACCGATCAGGGCGCGGTCATCCTTAACGTGATCGCTGAGAACAGCTCGACGGCGTCGATCGTCGGCGGAGCAAATCCCGCGATCAACACGCAATCGATGCAGACGCAGGTGACGGTGCCTGACGGCGGTACGACGGTCGTCGGCGGCGTTCTCTTTGACGACGAGCGCGAGAGCCAGGACCGCACGCCGGGCGTAGCGAGCATTCCGATCCTCGGAAACCTTTTCAAACGAAAGGGCGTTCAGCGTAATACGAACGAGATACTGTTCTTTATCACGCCACGCATCATCCGCCCCGACGTGGTCACGGCCGGCAGCACTGCACCGAAGCAGACGACGATCATCCAGCCCGTCCCGATGGGCAATCCGCCGTCAAATTCGACGCCCGTCGAACCGACGCCGCAGCCGATCGTCTTCGCGGCCCCCGGCATGGCCCGCCCAGAGCCCGCCGTAACCTCGTCCACGCCGAGCAAGCCTAACAACTAAGCTCGCATATCGATTGTTTCTTCCAAAGGAGCCCGTCAGAGAGATCTGACGGGCTCTTTTCGCCTCGAATCACGGAGCGCCTGAACCGTAAAGAAATGCGCTGGGTATCGGCCGGTCGCCGTTTTGACCGAACTGAATGGAAGGTCCATTGTGGATATGCCAATACCCGTCAGAAGGCCTGAACACAGCCATATCGGTGTAACCATCCCCGTCATAATCCGCCGGCACAGGTATATCACCGGGCTGGCCCCAGTCTCTCGGAAAATCGCCGCTACCAGGGTTGAGGCGGTCCCGGATGTACCAGTCACCCGTGCTGGGCCGATACAGAGCTAGGTTCAACTGCCAACCGCTTAATGCAAATCCGTAGTTTCCAGGTACAGGGATGTCACCTGCCTGCCCAAAATTGACCACGAAGATCTTGTCAGTAGAGCGATCCAGTATGTACCATGCCCCAGCCGACGGACGGTAGACGACGTAATCGACGCGGCCATCACCTGTATAATCGAACAGCATTGGTATGTCCCCCGAAGCCCCCCATTGTTCGTAGATGGAGAACGAGTTCGGCTTGAGGTTGAGGCCGAAAAAGGCCCCGACTGAGGGTCTAAACACCACGAGTTCCGCTCGTCGGTCATTATCCATGTCGGTCGGGACCGGTATGTCCTCAGCGGCGCCAAACTGACGGCTGATGACTCCAAAACTGGAACTGGGGGCGATATGCCAGTAACCGGTCGAGGGTCGGAACAGCGCTATGTCCATACGTCCATCGCCATCATAATCGGCTGGGACGATCTTATCGCCAGACTGTCCGAATGGATAGCTGTAGGGGGCATCAAAGTACCATGTGGCTTGTGAGGGACGGAACACGGCAAGATCGGCCCTTTCGTCACCGTCCAAATCAAATTGAGTTGGTAGTGCGGGCCTGATGTAAGCGGCCTCAGTCGGTAGACCTCCCGGCCCTCCAAACTGAATGATCGACAAGGACCCTGAACTGTTTACGATATACCAATAGCCTGTGTCCTGACGCCAAACGGCAAAGTCGGCCTTGTTGTCCCCGTCATAGTCAGCGGGGACAGGGATATCATCCGAGTTGCCCCAGTATCTGGACGTGTATGTGCCGTCCGAGCTTCTACGAACCGTCCATAGGCCAATGTGTTTGTCGTAAAATCCCAGATCCGTGATGCCATCCCCGTCAAAATCGGCGGGCGCCGGCCTGGTGTCTTGAGGCCCTTGAACGCGGACCGTAATGTACCCTTGGTTCACATAATATGAGTCATCCGACGGACGAAAGACGACAGGCTCGGAAGAACCGTCCCCGTCGTAATCAAATACCATGGGTATGTCGCCAGCCTGGCCAAAGTCAAAAGAGTATAGAGAACCGTTGACAGGATCAAAGAATTCGAACACGCCCATGGTTGGTCTGAATACACCGAGGTGATCAACCCTCCCGTCATTGTCTCTGTCTACCGGAAATGGGATGTTCGTATCGCCCCCAAACCGATGGGTGGCAAATGTGCCGTTTGAGCTGTTTAGAATGTACCAGTCACCGCTCCATGGCCGCCACACTGCAATATCCGTCTTACGATCGCCGTCATAATCAGCGGGAACAATACGGTCATCCGGGGCGCCAAAATACACAATCCTGAAACCGACCGGGCTGGATGGATCGACGATGTACCAACGGGTACCGTTTGCGTTCGGAACAGGAAAGAATATCGATACATCATCCTTGCCGTCGCCGTTGTAGTCGAATTTATGCGGGCGTGGTGTTGGCGTCGGTGTAGGTGTAGGTGTAGCTGTAGGTGTCGGTGTCAGCGTTGGCGTGAGCGCCGGCGAGGGC
>CAZMQR010000222.1:0-4636 GCA_964568325.1 uncultured Chloracidobacterium sp.
TAAAGTAACAGTCTAGCTATTTCTGGCCATCACGAATTGCAAAGTCGTCTCCAGACAAGAACGATACTCCGATTCCGGCAAAACTGCAAGACTTTTTCTTGCGGCCTCGGCGTGGCTCGAGATGCGTTCGCGGATGACGCCTAGAACGCCCTTGCTCGCCAGCAATTGTCGGACATCTTCTCGCGAAACTTGCGCATATTCGCCATCGAACATAATGCGTTCTATGTCCTGCTTAACGTCCGGATTTTCCTTAAGCAGATATATAAGCGGCAGCGTCACTTTGCCCTCGATCAGGTCCGAACCGGCGGCCTTTCCGAGCTGCTGAGTGTCGCCCGTCAGGTCAAGCAGATCGTCAGCAAGCTGGAACGCGATGCCGAGTTCCATCCCAAAATCGCGCAACGCGGAGCGTCGCTCGTCATCTGCTCCGCCGAGGATCGCTCCGACCTCGCCACAAGCCGAAAACAGGAACGCCGTCTTGCGCCGAAGTATGTCGAGATATTCTTCTTCTGTAATGTCGATACGTCCGATGCGCGTGAGCTGTATCAACTCGCCCTCGGTCATCTTGCGCGTCAGCCGCGTCAGGATGTCGAGGATATCGAGCGAACGCTCCTTGACGGTCGTCTCGAACGCCGACATATACAGCCAGTCGCCCATCAGCACGGCCGTCTGATTGCCAAACCGCGCATTTACCGACGAACGGTTCCGTCGAATGTCCGCATTATCGATAATGTCGTCGTGCACCAGCGTCGCCGTGTGGAGCATCTCCATCACCGTCGCCAGCCGGATGACATTTTCCGCATCACCACGTCCGCCGACCGCGTAATTCGCCAATATCAACAACGCCGGCCTGATCCGCTTGCCGCCCGACGAACGAACATAGTCGCCAAGATAATTGACGACCTGAATATTCGACGACACCTGCCGCTCGTACTCCGCCTCGACAAGAGCCATCTCGGCGGCGATCCGGTCAAATACCCGGCCAGCGGTTTCGGAAGGCAGTTTTTTCTGTAATGTGGCAAACCTTTGCATGCTCTATAGATGCTCGGATATTTCTTCGATCGCCAATTCGCAGTCGTGGAGGATCTTGTGCAGGAGGCCTTTGCCGATAGACTCGTTCGCGTGAACCGGAACGATCGTAGTCCGGCCATCAGCATGTCGGAGAAAGTGGTGGCTGCCCTTTACGCGAATTAGCTCAAATCCGTACTTCTTGAGAACTTTGGTCAGTTGCTTTCCAGAGACACTCGGATAGATGCTCATACGTCGATAGACATTCTTTGAATACCTACAAAACGTGGTATCGGCGCGTCCATTTGGTTAACCTCAAGACACAACTCGATCGCTTCACGAATTCTCACCATCAGTTCATCTAAGTTCTTGGCCTGGGTGTGGCAACCACGAAGTTCGGGAACCGACGCAACGAGAATTCCGTCCTCATCTTCCTCTATCAGAATGTTGAAATCTCTAGTCATAGTTAGTTCCTATAATTATCAAAAGTCATGTCTATCCCAAAATCTCTCGCCTTGAGTTTTGCTATGACATCCTGCAGCGTGTCGCGGTCTTTGCCTGAGACGCGGACGGTCTCGCCCTGGATCGAGGCCTGGACCTTGAGTTTGCTGTCTTTGATGAACTTAACGACCTCCTTGGCCTTTTCGATCGGGATTCCCTGCTGGACCTTGACCGCCTGTCGGACGGTGCCGCCGGCGGCGGGTTCGATGCGCTGGTAATCGAGAGCTTTTAGCGAAACGCCGCGTTTTACGAGTTTGGACTGAAGAATATCGTTCATATTCCGCAGTTTTGTCTCGTCCTCGGCCGAAAGCATCAGGTCCTTTCCCTGTAATTCTACGGTCGCGTGGCTGCCTTTGAAATCAAAACGCTGCGACACTTCCTTTGTCGTCTGATGGATGGCGTTCGTTACCTCGGCGTAGTCGGTTTTGGACACGATGTCGAATGAATTTTCTTTTGCCATAAGGAGTTATTTTGCCACAGAGAGCACTGAGGGCACAGAGGGGGACAGGCGAACTAATTTGATGAATCTAATTTGAAGAGACGATAGAAGTTTTTAGTTGTCTGTTCAGCCAAGACAGTGAAGTCGACGCCGTAGAGATCGGAGAGGAACTGTGCGGTATGAACAACGTACGCAGGCTCGTTTCGTTTCCCGCGATGCGGCACAGGCGTCAGAAACGGACAGTCGGTCTCGACAAGAAGTCTGTCGAGCGGCACCACTCGGGCCGCATCACGCAGGTTATCAGCCTTCTTGAACGTCACGTTACCTGCAAACGAGATAAAAAAACCAAGCCTCATCAACGCCTCGGCCATCTCCGGTGTGCCGCCAAAACAGTGCATGATGCCCGGCCCGTTTTCCGTTATCCGTTCTCCGTTCTCCGTTTCTTCTGTCAATATCTCAACCGTCGCGTCATTAGCATCGCGGCTGTGAACGATTATCGGCAGTCCCAACTCATTCGCAGTCCTGATCTGTCGCCGAAAAACCTCGATCTGCACATCCCGCGGGCTGTGATCATAATAAAAGTCCAGCCCGATCTCGCCCCACGCGACGACCTTCTTGCTCTTTGTCAGCTCGATTAGATGCTCTTCGGCCGCGTCGTCGTAGAGTTTTGCATCATGCGGATGAACACCTACGCTGGCGTAAACATTTGGGTAACTCTCAGCAACATCCACGGCCCGCCGAAGATCATTCGTCCGCGGATCGCCGGTCCCAACATTGAGCATCGCCGTCACGCCGGCATCGATCGACCGCTGAACAACCTCGCCCCGGTCCGCATCAAAATGCTCGCCGTCGATGTGGCAATGAGAATCTATGAGCACTATTTCAAGCGGGCCCCAACTTTGACGTCCTCAAGAAAAGTCGCGATCGCGGGGGTGTCATCCTCGGTCAGTGAGGCGGCGCAGATCATGCCTTGGGATTCGAGGCCACGCATCTTACGGGGTTTTAGGTTGGCGACGACGACGACCTTGCGGCCGATCAGTTTTTCGGGATCGTACCACTCGGCGAGGCCGGCGAGGATCTGTCGGGGCTTTTCTTCGCCGAGATCGACCTCGAAACGCAGGAGTTTATCGGCGTCGGGAACCTTTTCCGCAACCTTGATCTCGCCTACGCGGAGCTCGACCTTGATAAAATCGTCAATGGTAATGTAATTCGGCTCTTCTGACTGGACCGCAGGCGTCTCGCCTGCAGCCGACATGGAATTGTTTGCCTCGGTGTTCTCTTTGACGTCCGTTGATTGCAGGCGGGACGCCTGCGGTCCAGTCATTTCGTTGATCTCTGACATAGTTTTGTTTTTATCGATACGGGGAAAGACAGCGACCGTTTCGCCGATCTTTGTCCCGGCCGCAAGGCCGCCCCAGGCCAGGTTCGACGGGTCGAGGCCTGCGATATCGTCGCGGAGGCCGATCTGGGCGTAGATACTCTTGGCCGACTCGGGCATCACGGGATATAGCAAAATGCAGAGCCACCGCAGCGTCTCGCTCGCGCGATAAAGTACGGCGTTGAGGCTTTCGGCTTGTTTTTCGTCCTTGATGAGCTCCCAGGGCTTTGCGTCGGAGATCATCTTGTCGATCCGGGCGATAACGGTCCAGACGGTCTCAAGCCCCTGGCTAAACTCAAAATTCTCGAATCTTCGCAAGAACTCATCACGAGCGTGGCCGAGGATCGATACCAGCTCCTGATCGTCGGGATTTATGCCCGCACGCTTGGCATTGATGTAGTTTTCCTCGGTTATCTTGCCGTCCGGGATCAGACCGTCGCGGTATTTTGTGATCATCGAGAACGTGCGGCTCGCGAGGTTGCCGAGGCCGCTGGCGAGGTCTGCGTTGGCACGTTCGATCAGGTTTTCGTAGCCAAACTTCCCGTCCTGGCCAAAGACCATGTCCCGCAATGCAAAATAACGCACAGCATCGACCTGAAACTGTTGATGTAACACATCAACTTCTATCACGTTACCTATGGTTTTACTCATCTTACGACCATCGACGTCGAGCCACATTCCATGAGCATAGACGGTCTTTGGCAACTTCAGCCCGGCCGCATGAAGGAACGAAAACCAGTAAACAGTGTGAAAACGCAGTATGTCCTTGCCGACCAGATGTACCGCCGGCCAATACTTATCAAAACCGATGGACGCTCGTTCGCCATTCCCGTAACCTATTGCGGTTATGTAGTTTGAGAGCGCGTCGAGCCAGACGTACATCACGTGATCTTCGTCGTCGGGCACGGGAATACCCCACGAAACCGATGTTTTCAGCCGACTGATCGAAAGGTCCTGTAAACCTCTGCGAATAAACGACAAAACCTCATTTCTCCGCGCTTCTGGCCGGACAAGGCCGTCGGTATTCTCAATCACGTCGATCAGCCAGTCCTGATAGTCAGAAAGCCGGAAAAACCAGCTTTCCTCGGCTATTTTGTCCAGCGGACGCTCGTGAACGAGGCAATTCGGCACATCCGAGCCTTCAGGAGTCACGTATTCGTCCTCGGTCTTAAAGGCCGCACACGGTGCACAGAACCAGCCCTCGTAAAAGCCCTTATAGATAGGCTCGTTCCCTTTAGGCGTCTTGTTCTTAGCGATCTCACGCCATAAATGCTGCACGCCGGCATAATGGAACCGCTCGGTCGTGCGCATAA
>CAZMQR010000223.1:0-4589 GCA_964568325.1 uncultured Chloracidobacterium sp.
AATGAGCCGAAATAGTTAACTTATTACTTTAGAGACACTGCTAAGCTATCTATTTTCAATATCATGGACGAGAATCTTATAGCAACACTTGAGCAATCGCTCAGACAGACGCGCAATGCGCAGAACCGCCTGATCGGCCGTCTCCGCGAAGCTGAGAATGAGGTCGAGATGCTCAGGCTTGAGATCGGGGCTCTTGAGAATAGCGCAGCCCAGACGGAGAAGGCCATCGACAGTCTGCTCGTGGCGATGCGTTCGGGTGCTCGTCCTTCGGGCCTTGGCACGGCCCCGACGATCGTTGATGAGCCAAACGAGGTCTTTCCGCTTAGTCTCGGCAGGCGTCAGGCCGGTGATACTTTAAGCGCTCCCGGACGTGACAACTCGGTCGCATATCTGAACCAAAATCAGCCCCGAAATATCCCGTCCATTCGAAACCATTACGAACCGGTGAGCAATCGCTTCGCTGACCGGACGATCACACAGGCCTGCACGCTGTTGCTGAGAGAGGCAGCAGGGCCGCTGCACGTGAACGAGCTTTATAACCTGCTCATCGCAGGCGGGATGAAATTCAAAGGCAATAATCCGACGATCTCGGTCGCCGTATCGTTGAGCCGCAACCGCCGTTTTCGCAAGGTCGGCCCGGGCACGTTTGACCTCGTCATGCGCGAGGCCATTCAGGCCGCCTCGTAAGCATAAAGATCCGAACGCTACGGCCTTGCATTTTGCGTCGAAACGGCGTAGAAATGTTAGGTCGTATTTTCTATCCCGAATTTGGAGAACTTAATAGTATGCCTATTTTCCGGCGACCGGTTGGCAGAGCGTTCAATGCCGCCATTCTTTTTGTCCTCTTCCTCGTCATCGCTGTTTTTACGGCCTCCGCACAATCGATCCGGCTTCGCTCGCAGACCGCGCCGCTCTGCAGCAGCGGTCAGGGCGATTCGTTAAGATACGCGGACCTGTTCGGCGAGAATCAGATCGCGGTGCAGGGCAGTTATGGCTGCCGTGGCGCGTTTATCTATGACATCTCCGATCCGGAAGCGCCGGTCCTGGCGAACTACTACGACCCGATCCGCCCGGGCACGTCGAGTACGCACGAGCAGTTTCTCGAGGCTGTAATACTAAACGGCATTGGTTATTTCGGCAGCGGTAATGGCGGCGGCGTGTATATCGTCGATCTAGCTAATCCATATCAGCCGGCCCTGATGGGCAGGGTCACCTCCACGAGCGGCGGCGGGCATAACTCGATCCACGAGATGGTGATCTTCATGCAGGGCGGCAAGACCTATCTGCTTGAGAATTTTAACGGCACATCGAACAAGATAATGAAGTTCATCGATGTCTCGGACCCCGGTGCTCCGATCTTCATCCGAGATCTCAACCCGTCGGAGCCGCAGTGGGTACACGCGATGGTGATAAAAGGCGACCGGCTCTACACCTCAGGCTGGGGAAATTCCTCATCCCGAGGCCGTACCGAGATATATCAGATCGCCAATATCGTCTCTCAGCCGCCGACCCTTTTAGGATTCATCGACGATCAGACAGGCGTCACCGCGGGCAACAGCATGCACTCGTCGTGGCCTAGCGAGGACCAGCATTACCTCTACAGCGCGCGAGAGATCGGTAATAGCAATGCCACGAGCCCGGGCGATATTCGTGTCTATGACATACAGAATCCGGCTCAACCGCTTTTGATCCGCAAGATCTCGATGGCTGATCTGGGGATCAACGCCGTGACACCTCATAATCCGGTGGTCAAGGGCGATAAACTTTATGTATCGTGGTATCACGCGGGCCTTCAGGTGTTTGACTTGTCAGACGACCCTACAAATCCGCAGCGGGTCGGTCAATACGATACGTATCAACAGGCATTTTCGAAAGAGGATCAGAAGG
Source organism: uncultured Chloracidobacterium sp. (assembly GCA_964568325.1). Classification (GTDB taxonomy): domain Bacteria; phylum Acidobacteriota; class Blastocatellia; order Pyrinomonadales; family Pyrinomonadaceae; genus OLB17. The sequence continues at coordinate 1,888 of CAZMQR010000223.1, forward strand.
AGATCGATTCATTCGAGCCTTGGGACATGGTCTGCGGCCGCAGCCTGAGCACGGATTTGGGCGTGACCGGATATCAGGGGGCTTGGGCGGTCTATCCTTTCCTTGGTGAGGATCGTGTCCTCGTCGGCGACCTAGCAAAAGGTTTGTTCATCGTTGACGCGAGCCATCCGGCGACACAGGCCCGGAATCAGGTGTCCGATTACGATGGCGACGGGCGAACAGACATCTCTGTCTGGACGCCGTCCAACGGCGATTGGCTGATCGAATTGAGCGGCACTAGCACCACGATCGACCCGCATTTCGGCCTGCCGGGCGATATCATTACCCCCGGTGATTTCGATGGCGATCAAATAGTCGATCTAGCCGTTTTTCGTCCTTCAGCGGGAATGTGGTATGCCGAGCGGAGTTCATTGGGCTTTGTTGGTTTTCAGTTCGGCAGTAGCGGTGATGTTCCTGTTGCCGCCGATTATGACGCCGACGGAAAGACGGATTTCGCGATCTGGCGTCCATCGACGGGCATATGGTATGTGATGCAGAGCACTCTTGGCTTTAGGGCCGCGCAGTGGGGATCGAGTTCTGACAAGCCGATGACCGGCGATTACGATAATGACGGCAAAGCCGACATGACCGTTTGGCGTCCCTCGAACGGATTCTGGTATACGCTCCAGAGTTCCTCCACGATTCCGGCTGTCAGAGCTTTCGGAACGTCGGGCGACAGGCCGCTGATGGCAGATTTCGACGGCAATGGCGTTTCCGATTTGGCGGTCTTCCGGCCTTCGACAGGTTACTGGTACATCATGGACCCTGTCACGAGTGCGTTCCGAAGCTACGCCTTTGGCCTGGCTGAGGATATAGCGGTACCCGCCGATTACGATGGCGACGGTAAGAGCGATGTGGCGGTCTTTCGGCCGTCGTCGAACACATGGTTTCGCATAAACAGTACGAACGGCGGATTCGCCACTCAGGCTTTCGGTGCGGATGGCGATAAGCCTGCACCGTCATCGGTCCAGCCAAATTAGGAACGCCGCCGTTCCGGACAAAGCCCAAAGTCAACTGCTTGACTTTGGGCTTTTTGTTTCTATGATTGCAGTATGAAACTCAACCTGACGATCGGCGGCGGCACGCTTGCGGGACGAACATTCGATCTTGAGACCGGCTTTCTAACTGTTGGCCGCAGTGATACATGCAGTGTCCGCCTCGACCCGCTGACCGAGCGCATCGCGTCGAAGCAGCACTGCTTCATTGAGGCCCGCGCCGACGGCTTCTATCTCACCGACAATCAGAGTACCAATGGAACCTACGTCAACGGACAACGTGTCGACTCGGTACGCTTGAATTCGGGCGACCAGATCCAGTTTGGGGCGAACGGAGTGACCGCCGCTGTAACGATCGACGCCGCGGGTGGACAGATGGATCGAGATGAGTTTCGCTCGGCCCAGCTTGAACAGTTCACCATCGTTGCCGCCCGCGAACCGCAGGGCCTGCAGGCGTCGCTTGCAAACTTCGGTCTCAGCAGCATGCCGGCGGTCAAGCCGGAGCCGAGTAATACTCGCCGGAATATCGCTATTGGCTTGACGATATTCGCAGTCATTTTCCTCACGATCGTTGTCGCCTTCCTGATGTTCGCAAGCGTCGGGATCGGGCCGGCCATTGTCGCGACAGTCGTGGCGTTCACTCCGGCCATGCTATACGTTTTTCCGTTCATTTGGCTCGACCGCTACGATCCTGAGCCGCTGTGGCTGCTTGCCCTCGCCTTTGCATGGGGAGCTCTCGTTGCAGTGGTTGTGTCGTTCATCATCAATACTCTGGTTTCCGTGATCGTTTCGATCGGCGTGTCGCCCGAGGCGGGCAATATTGTCGGTGCCGTTGTTTCAGCGCCGGTCTTTGAAGAGGGCTCGAAGGGGATCGGGCTTGTGCTCCTGCTGATCTTTTTCCGACGTTATTTTGACGACATCCTTGACGGGATCGTATTCGCCGGTGTGATCGCTCTCGGGTTTGCGACCGTCGAGAATGTCCTGTATTACGGCCGGGCGCTCGGCGGCAGCGGCATCAGCGGCCTGATCGCTCTGTTCATACTACGCGGGATAGCGTCGCCGTTTGCCCACGTCACATTCACTGCGCTCACTGGCATCGGTTGCGGTATCGCTCGCGAATCTCACAACAAAGCCGTAAGGATCATTATGCCGGTGGTCGGATACTTCGGAGCCGTGCTGATGCATGCGATCTGGAACGGTGTGGCCGTTTTTGGTGGGCTGGAGGGATTCTGGCTGGCCTACGGCGTGCTTCAAGTACCATTCTTTGCGATCTACATCATCTTCTCGCTCGTCATCATGTGGCGACAGAACAGGATCCTGAAAGAGATGCTCGCCCTCGACATCGCACGCGGCTTGTTGCCCGAGGACCTCGCGAAGAAGGCGACATCGGCCTTTCGCAGCTCTTTCTGGATTATCGGCGGTATATTTGAGGGCAAGTTCAAGGCTCGGACGCGGTTCGTGCGTGCGGTCGGAAAGTTGGGCCTAAGTTATTGGCACATCCAGCGGGCAACCGCCGCGCAGGGCCAGACCGGGAGCTTTCAGCAAAATCCGATCCTGCGCGACGAGGTGCTTGCCTGGCGGGACAAGGTTTGAAAAAAAACGGAAGCCGCTCGCTGAGCTCGCTTCCGTTCGTTTCGATCTGGTAGGCCGTGCAGGGATCGAACCTGC
>CAZMQR010000224.1:0-4587 GCA_964568325.1 uncultured Chloracidobacterium sp.
ACCGTGACGCCGCGATGCAGTTGGCCCGTAATCGCTTCACGGATCTCCGGCCCTTTGGGCGAAATGATCGTGAGGGCAGTATACTCCTCGAATCCATGAAGGAGAAACTCGATAGCCTTAGTGGCCGCGACATAGGTCAGGATCGAGTACATTGCCGCCTCTGTTCCGAGAAAGACAGCGGCGGTGGTAAAAATAAAGACATTAAGTATCAATATGACATCGCTAACATTTACAAGATAGCTTCGTCGACTGATAAGCAGAGCCGCGATCTCCGTCCCGTCGAGCACAGCACCGCCCCTGATCGCCAAGCCGATGCCGGCCCCGATGGATAAGCCGCCAAAGACTGACGTCAGCACTTTGTCCGGTGTTACATCCGGGAACGTGATGAATGCAAGACACAGCGACAGACCAATGATCCCGACGGCACTCTTCACGGCAAACCGTGGGCCGATCTGACGATATCCGATCAAAACGAACGGAAGGTTGATCACGGCGATAAGCACCGGAAGAGGTATCGGGCTAAGGGCGGCTACGAGCATCGAAACTCCGGTAACTCCGCCGTCAATAAATCCGCTGGAGAGTAAGAATCCTTTCAGCCCGAAAGCCGCAAGGAACATACCGGCAATTATCAGGAGAGCGTTCTTTGCTTCTACTAAGAAAAGGTTCATTAAACTTTTCCGGCCGTATATCACATCCACAGAGGGCGGTATTCATCTATCATCGAGTGCAGCGACACCGGGCAGCACGTCGCCCGCAAGGAACTCCAATGTAGCGCCGCCGCCGGTCGAGATATGCGAGATCCGTTCGTTCAGGCCCGCCTGATTCACGGCCGCGACCGAGTCGCCGCCGCCGACTATTGATATAGCGCCGCGATCGGTGGCCTCAGCAACAGCGTTTGCGACAGCGATCGTCCCCTCGTCAAATGGTTTCTCTTCGAACATTCCCATCGGGCCGTTCCAGACGATGGTCTTAGCACCTTCGAGTGCCCTGGCGAAGAGAGCGGCGGTCTCGACGCCTATGTCCAGGCCGACCAGCCCTGCATTTGTAAACTCGATCGGGATCGTCTTTCGCGAATTCAGTGGATCGTAGCTGTCAACGACCTGATGGTCGGTCGGCAGGAGCAGTTCCACGCCGTTCGCTTCCGCCTTTTGCACAGTATCGAGCGCAGTCGGCATCATATCGTCCTCGACGAGCGATTTGCCGACCGTAAAGCCCTGGGCCTTGAAAAACGTGTAAGCCATCGCCCCTCCGATCAGGAGCTTGTCAACGCGCCGTTCGATAAGCGACTCAATGACCGGTATTTTGTCGGAAACCTTGGCACCGCCGAGTATCGCTACAAATGGCCGCTCAGGATCGTTGAGAGCCTTGCTAAGGAAAGTCAGTTCCTTTTCCATCAGGAGGCCGGCGACCGAATCGGCAACATAATGTGTTATGCCTTCCGTCGAAGCATGCGCACGGTGCGCCGTGCCAAAAGCATCATTCACATACACGTCGCAGAGCCCCGCCAAGCGCTTTGCGAAAGCGGCGTCGTTCTTTTCCTCCTCGGCGTGAAGGCGAAGGTTCTCTAAGAGCAAGACCTCGCCCCTCTGCAACGCAGCCACCATCTCGTCGACCGAGTCCCCAACACAATTGTCGGCAAACTTGACCTGAAGACCAACAAGTCGCGAAAGGTGCTCAAAGACAGGCCGTAGGCTGTACTTCCCCACATCATAAGGCATGCCTTTCTCGTCGGCCTTCTTCTTGTCCTTGATCGGGCGGCCAAGGTGCGACGCCAATATCACTTTTGAGCCCTCGTCGATCGCATATCGGATCGTCGGCAAGGCGGCACGGATCCGAGTATCGTCCGTGACCACGCCATCGTTTACGGGGACATTAAAATCAACCCGGATGAATACACGTTTTGCCGCGAGATCGATGTCTCTGAGGGTCTTCTTGTTCATCAGCGAGTAAGTAGGCTATTTATCCAATCCGACCTGTGCCTTCGTCATGATCTTGTCGTTTCGAAATGAAAGGATTATGGACTTATAGTCGGCCCCCTCCCACTTGTTGACCGAAAACCGCATCCCGCCGCCTGTCGAACTGCTTATCTCAGTTCCCTTCCCGCCCAGGATACTCTCGACCTCACTCCGATCCATGCCGTCACGCAGCTGCCGGTACTTATCCATTGTCAATTCGTACTCGCCACGTCGGGTTGTCCACTTCTCCTCGGGCTTATTCTCGGTAGGGTGCGTCTTTTCGGTCGGTGTCTTGTCCCTCTCGGGTGCGACCTTCGTCTCCTGAACACGGCTGCCAAGGTAGAAGAGGCCGCCGATACCACCGCCGCAGAGCAGGACGATACCTGCAAGAATACCCAGCACCCAGACAATGGCCTTCGACGATCTTTTGGTTGGCTGCGACGCGAAATTTGCCGCCGGAACGGTCCAGCCGCCGGCTTGTGCTACCTCCGGCTGGTTCGTCAGGCGAGGGGCCTCCATCGCAATAGTTTCGGCCACGTCAGGCGACCCTTTCGCTGCGAGAACGGTCCCATCGTCGAGACAATAATTTAGATTATCGTCTTCGTAGTCCTTGCGACATTGTGGACAGGTCTTCATCCCTTAGAGGCCCTTGTCGGCAATGTATTTCACCAGATCACGAACACGGCAGGAATAGCCCCATTCATTGTCGTACCATGACAGGATCTTGACGCACGTTCCATCAATGACCTTAGTGTTTTCCGCGTCAACGATCGATGAGTTCGGATCGCCTTTGAAGTCCATCGATACAAGCGGCTCTTCGCTAAAGGCCAGGATCCCGTTAAGTTCCTCATTTGCGGCATCCTTTAACGCCTGATTTACCTCTTCGGTGGTAGTTTCTTTATCAACATTGATGACCACGTCAACCAACGAAACATTTGGCGTTGGCACACGAACTGATATGCCATCGAACTTCCCTTTCAACTCAGGGATCACCAAGGCGATAGCCTTGGCGGCACCGGTTGAGGTCGGGATCATGGACAATGCCGCCGCACGGGCGCGCCGCAGGTCCTTGTGAGGCAGATCGAGCAGCTGTTGGTCATTCGTGTAGCTATGGATAGTGTTCATCAAGGCGTTCTTGATGCCAAACTTTTCGTGAATGACCTTCGCGACCGGAGCGAGGCAGTTCGTCGTGCACGATGCATTCGAGATAATGTGATGATTCGCCGGGTCGTAGGCTCCTTCGTTCACACCAAGAACAATTGTGATGTCCTCGCCCTTTGCCGGCGCCGAAATGATAACTTTCTTGACCGTGCCGCGCAGATGCTTCGCGGCATCGTCGGCCTTCGTAAAACGGCCGGTAGATTCGATCACGACCTCGGCCCCAACAGAAGCCCAATCGATCGCTGCCGGGTCCTTCTCGGAAAAGACCTTGAATGTATCGCCCTCGACGGTGATCGAGCCTTCTCCCGCGGTGATCGCGTGATCAAGATTTCCCATGACCGAGTCATATTTCAGAAGGTGTGCCAACGTCTTGGTATCCGTGAGATCGTTCACGGCAACGAAGTCGATGTCCTTATCACCGAGGCACGAGCGCATTACGTTGCGCCCAATACGCCCAAACCCATTTATCCCAACTTTGATACTCACGATTTGAAAAATCCTCCTAGAGCGTGCATATATTAAAGGTTTTACGATACCGCAAAAGGCTGATGTATTCAAAAAGAGAAGCCCAGGTCGCGGGTGAGATACTTGAAACAAACCGATTTTTCGCGTCGTAGTAGCGGTTTGAGTTTTTTTCGCAGCAGTTGGAACAGACGAGCATGAAGCTATCGCGAAACCGCCTCTTTTTCTTATCGAAGGTCGCATGCGGCCTGCTCGGCGCCGCATCAGCAGCCCTTGGTCAAGAGACAGTACCGGCGACGGCTGCCGGTGATCGCCCGATACCGGCCGATACAATAGCGCCGGTTGTCGCGGTCCGTCGGACTCGCCCGGAATACGTGTCGCCGCTTATCCGTGTGGGAATTCAGACCGCGCAGCCAGTCCCGTTGACCTTGCAAGATGCCATCAAAAGGGCACTCGAAAAGAACAATGCGATCGAGGTTTCTCGGGGCGACGTGCGATTTCAGGAGACTCAGGTTCGTTCGCTTCTTGGCATCTATGACCCGGTCTTTACGCTGTCGCCAAATTTTTCACGAAACTCTACGACGGGCAACGCTGCCACACGCGATCTTCGGGTTAATTCCAATGTGTTCCAGTTCATTCGCCCGGGTGGAGGCAATTATCAGGTCTTTTTCAATAACCAGAGGACGGAGAACGCCTTTGCTCAGGCTCAGGTCAGTTCCGGGCAGGTTGCCGGCGGAGGCAACAGTGCGATCTACACCAGTTCGCTTGGGGTAACCTACACTCAGCCTCTTGGACGGAATTTTCGCATCGATAGTAAGCGACAATCGATCCTTATCGCCAAAAAGCGGCTCGAACAATCGGATTCGACCTTCAGGACGCTTGCAAGTGACACCATTACTCAGGTGCAGACAACCTATTGGGACCTTGTCTTTGCACTACGGAACCAACAGAATCAGGTCGCAAACGTAGATCTCGCTCGTGAGAACCTGCGGCAGGTCGAGATTCGCAT
>CAZMQR010000225.1:0-4548 GCA_964568325.1 uncultured Chloracidobacterium sp.
ATGAGGCCGCCGTCTCAGCGGTAGAGATGGTGAACCTGTTCCGCTCAATGGATGAGCAGGGCGGTAAGCTGGCAAGGGGTTTTTCGCATGTCGTTTGAAAAGCAGGAGAAAACGGGCAGTAACCGGCACAAGGCCCGCGAATGTGCCCTGCAGATGCTTTTTTCGGTCGATCTGGTCCACGACGATCGCGTTACACTCACAAAAAATTACTGGGCCGAACTCGGTGAAGAGGCAGTTGACGATAAGACCCGCGAGTTTGCCGATTCGCTAGTCAGCGGAACGCTGGATAATCTCCAGGCCATCGACGACCGCATCCGCACGCGTGCCGAACATTGGCGGATCGAGCGAATGGCGATCGTTGACCGGAACGTCCTGCGGCTGGCAGTTTACGAGTTTCTGTACTCGGACACGCCGAACACCGTCGCGATTAATGAGGCTCTCGAGATCGCCCGGCGATTCTCCAACTTCGAAGCAACTCAATTCATCAATGGCATCCTCGACGCCATCCGCCACGACATCGACGGAACCGATGGCAAAGATGCACCGAAGGCCGATGCCGCAGCCGGTGAGCAATAATCTTCTTATTTGTGAAATTCGTGCTAATTTGTGGCTAGTTCTGGTTCTTTTGCTGGCGCTGGCGGTCACGGCCTCATCGCAGGAACCGCCGACAAAGATCCGTGGCTATAAGGTACACACGCCGGGCACCAGCGCGTCGAATGATCAGACCGCCAGTCCCGGCGCCATTGTCCGTCTGGACAAGCCTAAGCTATCACTCGACGGCCTGTTGAGCGTCGGCATCGAGGCCGACGGCGAGGTTACAAGCCTCGAACAAAGCGGCAAGGTCGAGTTCCTGACCTTTGACGACATTCGCGTGAACGGAATCACCGTCGAGATCGACGAATACCGGCATAAGTTCAAATTCAAGAAAGGCGAGCCGGCAGCGTTACCGGCACCCCTGCGCGGCCGCATCAGCCTCATGGGTGCTGCGCGTACCGCATGGCGCGAGTTGACGGATTCTCCGGACAAATGGCGTATCACCGGGACCGTTCTCGTCTTCGGGAAGTTCAAACGATACGGAATCTCGTTCAAACGCGTCGTACCGGTAAGGCTCGACCTCACGATTACCAACCCGCTGCGGTGATCACGGCTCTGCGGCCCGCTTTGTTATATTATCTACGTGATGGCCGTTTACGATGAAATGACCGAATCTCAGCAGTTTGCTGCTCGTGTGATCGCCGACCATGCCCGAGCGACGGCGTTCGCTATTGCTGACGGCATCCTGCCGGGCAACGAAGGTCGTAATTATGTGCTGCGCAAGATAATGCGCCGTGCGATTTACCACGGTCGCGAGCACCTAGGGCTGGCCGAGCCGTTCTTTTATAAGGTCTGTGACCTTGTCGTCGAGCAAATGCACGGCGCGTTTCCCGAACTCGACACGCAGCGTGATTTTATCGGCAAGATGGTGCGGCTCGAAGAGGACCGCTTCGGCAACACCGTCACCGTCGGCCTCGGCAAGCTCAACGAGCTTGGTATATCATCCTCGACTCCTACTGACGACGACCTATTCGTATCGCTCGGTAAACTGTACGACACATTCGGCACGCCGCGCGACCTGATACGCGTTTATCTCGACGAAAAGGGTATGGCGTTCGCGGAAGAAGACTTTAATGAGCGTTTCGATAATGCTCTGCAAGCCTTGCAGCAGCAATCAGGCATCGGCAAGACCGAGCGAAAGTCTGCGGTGTCACCGGTCTATGCCGAGGTGTTGGAAAACGTCGGTGCGAATACGTTTCACGGCTACGACTCCACGCATCTGGACGAGGCAAGCGTCGTGGCGATCCTCGATGGCGACAAGCAAGTTGCGTCGCTGGCTGAGGGACAGCAAGGCGGCATTGTGCTCGACAACACTCCGTTCTATGCCGAATCGGGCGGTCAAGTTGGTGATGTCGGTGTTATCAGAACCGGGAGCGGTAGCGACCGGATCTCTTCACCGTCACCTAACAAAGCGGCAAAGAATCCGGTCGCTACCGCTCCCGGTTCTGAGTCGCGTGCAAGCGTTTCGGATACATACTCCCCAGTGGCCGGACTCATTATTCACAAGGTCACGATCTACAAAGGTTCGCTCGCGGTCGGTGACACCGTTGCGGCGGCGGTCGACGTCGAAAAGCGCGACGCCACGCGGCGGAATCATACGGCGACACATCTGGTGCATGCGGCGTTGAAAGAAGTTCTGGGGACGCACGTAAAGCAGGCAGGTTCGGTCGTTGCGCCGACGTATCTGCGTTTCGACTTTACGCATTACCAGCCGATGACCGACGCAGAGATCGCCGAGGTTGAGGATCTTGTGAATCGCTATATCCTGCAGAATGAACAGGTTACGACCGACATGATGGCGCTCGAAGACGCTATGCGTTCCGGTGCGGTCGCGATGTTTGGTGAGAAATACGGCGGCGAGGTGCGTGTACTGTCGGTTGGCGACGGGCAGTTCTCAAAAGAGCTTTGCGGCGGCACGCACGTGCGTGCGACGGGCGATATCGGTTCGTTCAAGATCACGTCGGACGAGGCCATCGCATCGGGCGTTAGGCGAATTCGTGCGATCACGGGCTTGGACGCATTTGAGCGTTTCCGCGAGGACGAGGTCCTGATCGCTCGCTCGCTCGCGGCGTTAAAGACGCAACGCGACAATCTGCCCGACGCCATCGCTCGTTTGCAGGATGAGCTAAAGCGCACTCGCCGCGAGATGGACGATCTAAAGCTAAAGATCGCGACTGGCTCCATCGGTAACGGTGCGTTGGCCGAGGGCGACGAGGCCCGTGACATCAACGGTGTCAAGGTCATCGGAAAAGTCGTCGAAGGCCTCGACGCAAACGGCACCCGGCAACTGTCTGACACTCTGCTTGCGCGACTCAAATCGGGCGTCGTCGTCCTGGGACGCACCGACGAAGGCAAGGTCGGCATCATCGTCCGCGTTTCAGACGACTTGACGACCAAACTGAAAGCGGGCGACATCATCCGCGAGATCGCCCCAATTGTTGGCGGCAAGGGCGGCGGCAAACCCGACATGGCCGAAGGCGGCGGAACGGAGCCAGAAAAGCTTTCGGAAGCAATCGACGCGAGTTACCGCGTGATCGACGGATTATTGAACAAATGATCTCGATGAAAGAGGAAGACCTGCCAGACCTTATTCGTTGGAAACGCGGTTTTGAGCGCGGCGCCGCAAAACTGGAAGAGATCCGCCGCAAAGAGATACGGGCTTCCGATGCAGTTACGGCGATTCCTCGTTTTGACGGTCTTTTCGAGATGGCGATAAGAAACCCGTTTCCGAAAAAGACTCACCATTTATCCAAGGCGGCTAGAGTTTTTCTGGGAATTGATAAATGACCGAACTTGTAAACGAAGCCGCAAAGCTACAAGCTTTTCTTGAGGAAGAAGGCTTCGCGTTCTTCTTTATCGGCGGCTTGGTAGTTCAGGTTTGGGGCAGGAATCGATTGACAGATGATATCGATCTGACCGTTTTCACGAATCTCCAAAATGAACCAGAGTTTATCTCAAAATTGCTTTCCAAATTTGATCCGAAATTCAGCGATGCCGAGCAGTTTGCCCTCACCAATCGGGTTTTGCCTATGTATACAAAAGGGGGCATTGGCATCGATTTGACGCTCGGCGGTCTAAGCGATCTCAGCGAACCGCTGCGGCGTTCAAGTTATCAGAAATTTACTGATGAAATAAGCCTGAAAGTTTGTTCGGCCGAGGATCTCATCATGTTTAAGACATTTGCGGCTCGCCCTCAAGATTGGATCGATATTGAAACGGTCATCATCAAACAGAATGATCTGGATTGGGAATACATTGATTCGAGTATCGCAATGGTCCAGGCTTACGACCACATGGACGAAAAACTAGAGCGGCTTCACAAACTCAAGGCCGAGTTTTACCGAACGTAACTGACAATGAGCGCTGTTTTGCCAAAACAAAGAGACGAGATCATTTCCCAGAACCCCGCGACGGGTGAGGAGATCGGACGTGTTTTCGTAACCTCGGCCGACGCGGTCAAGGCGGCTGTCGAGCGTTCTCGCATCGCATTTCAAAGCTGGAGGACGACTTCATTCGAAGAAAGAAAGCGTCTCGTTATTGCGGCTCGTGAGGTGATCCTTGCCGAGATCGACGATATCGCGAAACTCATTTCAGAGGAGTCCGGCAAGCCCGTCGCTGAGGCGTTGTCGATGGAGATCGCACCCGTGCTCGACTTGATGCGGTGGGTGGCGCGCGGAGCTGAGAAGATGCTGAGGTCGAGAAAGATCGGTATTGGACTTTACAGCCTGCTCGGGCGTTCGTCGCAAATCGTCTATCATCCTGTCGGCGTGGTCGGCATCATCCCGGCGTGGAATTACCCATTCTCGATCCCGCTGGGCGAGGCGGCGATGGCGTTGATGGCCGGCAACACGGTCGTGATCAAACCGTCCGAACTGACGCCATTCATCGGGCTCAAGATCGGCGAGATATTCGAGAAGGCAGGCTACCCGGCTGACGCTGTTCAGATCGTCACCG
>CAZMQR010000226.1:0-4511 GCA_964568325.1 uncultured Chloracidobacterium sp.
CTCAATTAGATCGTGCCCGACGCGACCACGAATTCCAACGCCGGTGATCGACTCAAAGTCTGTAACCGGCGACAGCGGAAGTCCTCTTCGGCTAGCTTCTTCGAGGATTGCTTTGGCCAGCGGATGCTCGCTATGCGTCTCAAGGCTTGCGGCGAGCTGCAGGATATCGTCAGCCGAAAGAATCCGGTCGCTACCGCTCTCGGTTCCGATTTGAGTGACACTCGGCTTGCCCTCGGTCAGCGTGCCGGTCTTATCAACAACTATCGCGTTGACTTTCTCAAGCGTTTCGAGAGCTTCGGCCTTTTTTATCAGAACGCCATTCTTGGCGCCGTGGCCGGTGCCGACCATGATGGACATTGGCGTGGCGAGGCCGAGGGCGCAGGGGCAGGCGATGATGAGGACTGAGACGGCGGCGACCACGGCTGAGGCAAAGCTGCCAAGGAGCAGCCAAGCCACAAATGCGATCACGGCGACGAGTATCACTGCCGGGACAAAATAGGCTGAGACGCTATCGGCGAGGCGTTGGATGGGTGCACGGCTGCGTTGGGCCTCGCCGACCATCTTGACGATCTGTGCGAGAAGTGTCTCGCTGCCGACCTTGTCGGCACGCATCGTGAAGCTGCGGTTTCCGTTGATAGTGCCGCCGATGACCTTTGCACCGGCATGCTTTTCGACGGGCATCGACTCGCCGGTGACCATCGATTCGTCTATTGCAGTCTCGCCCTCGATGATCTCGCCGTCGGTCGGGACCTTTTCGTTGGCTTTGACACGTAGCGTCTGGCCGACGTGAACGTGCCTCAGGTCGATGACCTCTTCGCGACCGTCATCGTGAATGACCGTCGCGGTTTCGGGAGCGAGCCGCAGCAATTCCTTGATCGCGGACGAAGTTTGCGATCTCGCCCGCAATTCCAAAACCTGCCCGAGCAACACGAGCGTCGTGATCACGGCCGCCGCCTCGAAATATCCGGGAACGATGCCTGAGTGAGCATCACGCATCGCGACAGGGAACCACTGCGGAGCGAATAGCGCCGCGAGGCTCAGCAAAAACGCCGCGCCTGTTCCCATCGCGATCAGCGTGAACATATTGGGGCTGAGATTCTTTACCGACGCGACCGCTCGTTGAAAGAACGGCCATCCGCCCCACAGCACCACCGGCGTCGCGAAAACGAACTGAATCCACAGCGACAGATACGACGCCCGCCCGTGCGGCCACACCGGAAACAGGCCGTTCAGGTCGACGAACATCTCGCCCATCGCCAACAGAAACACCGGAAGCGTCAGCACCGCCGAGACCCAAAACCGCCGCTTCATGTCGAGATATTCAGGGTCCGGAGCGTCGTCGAGCGAGATCTCTTTTGGCTCCAATGCCATGCCGCAGATCGGGCAGCTTCCCGGTCCGATCTGGAGAATTTCGGGGTGCATCGGACACGTGTATTCGATGTCCGCTGCGGCGTGCGCTAAACCACCCGCTACTGCGGGTGGTTCTGACAAAAAGCGTTCCGGGTCGGCGGCAAACTTGTCGCGGCAGCCGGGCATGCAGAAATAGTAGGTCGTGCCGTTGTATTCGTAACGAGCGGCGGCGGTTTCCGGCATAACGAGCATTTTGCACACGGGATCGACGTGCGGTTCGGGCGGCGGTTCATCGTCGCGCTTTCGCCCCAGAGTGACCATTGGCTGCTGCATATGAGAAGTTTATCGCAATGGGACATTTTTCAGGAATCATCGAAATATTACAACTTTGTTTAAACTGGTAAAACCTGCTCCGTTTTGCCGACCTTAACCGAAAAGGCAAGTGCCCTAAAGGCACGCGCAAAGCCAGAAGCCCGTGATCAAAGGCTGTTTGGCTGCCGAAGTGAGGTATATGAATCGCAAACTCTTCCTGCTCACAGGGCTCATCTCGATTCTCGCGGTAACATCGTTCGCTCAGGGCGAGACCGCAAAGAACTCCGGCCCGAACACGACGACCCGGCTCTATAATCTCGAATCTGAGCTCGCACGCTACATCTTCGATGACGAGGATGGCGATGAGCCGCGTGCCGACCGGCCGCGCGTCGTCGCAAAGGCATCAGGTGTCAAGTCGTCGATCGTGATCGATGCCAACGCCCTCAGCCGAGCGGCATTTGAGCTAATCAATAAGAAACGCGCTGAGAACGGGGCGTCACCGCTCGACTGGAGCAATGACCTTGCCCGCGTTGCCGGAGGGCACTCACAAAACATGGCTGAGCTTAATTTCTTTAGCCATCGCGGCCTCGACAACAAGGTCGTCAGCGACCGCGCCGATGATGCAAAGCTCGGCCGCTGGCGTGCGATCGGTGAGAATATCGCGTTCAATCGCGGCTATTCAGATCCTGTCTCGCGCACGGTTCAATTGTGGCTCGATTCGCCATCGCACCGGCGAAATATGCTCGATCCGACATGGAAGGAATCGGCGATCGGTGTCGCGGTCGGTGAGGACGGGTCGTATTACTTCACGCAAGTGTTCCTGAAGAGATAGGTCCGGAATAACTGATAACCGGAAGCAGTCCGGATCTCCGTGTAGGAGATCCGGACTTTGTATTCTATCCTTGCCGAATGCGGTTCTCGCTTCCGTCATTCGCCAAGATCAACTGGACGCTGCGCATTCTGGGCAAGCGTGATGATGGTTTTCACGAGTTATTTACGGTGTTTCAGACGGTTTCGCTGTATGACCGGCTGACCTTCTCGCCGGCCGAGCACCTGAGCCTAACCTGCGACCGACCGTGGATACCCGTTGATGGCCGAAACCTTATCATCAAGGCTGCAAATGCTTTGAATAAGGCGGTTGGCGGCTCCTTTGGGGCTGCGATACATCTCAAGAAGCACATACCAACCTCGGGAGGGCTCGGCGGCGGTTCGTCAAATGCCGCGGTCGCCCTGATCGGTTTGCGGCGGCTCTGGCGGCTCGACATCAGCGACGAAAGGCTCGTCTCGATCGCTGCTGATGTCGGCTCAGATGCACCTTTCTTTTTGGTCGGCGGGACGGCTCGCGGGACTGGCCGGGGCGAGCGGCTCGAATCGCTGGATGACGTAGCCGCACCGAACATCCTGATCGTAACGCCGCGTGTGCGGGTTTCGACGCGGATGGCCTTTGCCGGACTGCGGGCCCCGTCCTTGACTTCTCAGGCGACAGAACGTATTCTTTCTGTTTCCCGAAACGGGGCTGATCTCATTGATCCGCTTCGGTCGGAGTTGACAAACGATTTTGAGCAAAGCGTTTTCGCCGCCTATCAGGAGATCGAAAGGGTCAAACGAGCCCTGCTTGATCTCGGTGCCGCGAACGCCGCGTTGAGCGGCAGCGGTGCGAGCGTTTTCGCGGTTTTTGACAAACAAGAGACACGGCAAGCTGCTGAAAAAGCCCTCGACCACGAGTCGACCTGGCGTAAGTTTGCCGTATCAACCATCTCGCGGCGTGAATATCGCGGGGCGCTTGGAATATAGCGTCAGGTTGTTTCCGTTAGTTTCTTCGACTTTTTGCATTGGGGCGTCGCCAAGTGGTAAGGCAGCGGCCTTTGGAGCCGCCATTCGTAGGTTCGAATCCTTCCGCCCCAGCCAGTTGAGAAAAGAGTTAAACGGACGATCTGTGGAAATGGGTCGTCCGTTTTTTGTGAAGGAGGTTTTTGGTTTTAGGTGTTAGGTTTTTGCTAAAACCCAAAACCGAACACCTAAAACCTGATCTCTATGAGCGTTACGGGAAAAATCAAGGTCTTTTCGGGCAATGCGCATCCGGCGCTTGCGGATGAGATCTGTGCGGGCCTCGGCATCGAGCGTGGGCAGGCAAGCACGACACGATTTTCCGACGGTGAATTCAACTTCCAGATCGGTGAAAATGTTCGGGGCCACGACGTGTTTATCGTCCAATCGACCTGCCCGCCAACGGACAGCCACCTGATGGAACTGCTCATAATGATCGATGCGTTTATCCGGGCATCGGCCGAGCGTGTGACAGCGGTGATCCCGTATTTTGGTTATGCGAGGTCTGACAAGAAAGACCGTCCGCGCGTGCCGATCTCGGCAAAGCTGGTCTCGAACTTGATAACTAAGGCTGGTGCTCATCGCGTTTTGACGATAGATCTGCACGCGTCGCAGATACAAGGTTTTTTTGATATTCCGGTAGATCACCTGTTTGCGGCCCCTGTCGTTGTCGATTATTTCAACCGCAACCCGATCGACAATCTGATCGTGGTGGCTCCGGACACCGGCGGTGCTGAGCGGGCGCGGGCATACGCAAAGAGGTTGAATGCGGGGCTCGCTCTGTGTGACAAGCGTCGCGAGCGTGCCAATGAGGCCGACGTGATGAATATCGTCGGTGACGTTAACGGCAAGAATTGTTTGATAATCGACGACATGTGCGACACGGGCGGCACCATCTGTAAGGTCGCCGAGGCATTGCACAAAGCCGGTGCGAACGAGGTCTATGCATGCTTTACGCACGGTGTGTTGTCGGGCAACGCCGTTGAGAACATCACCGGCTCGCATCTTAAAAAGGTCATCGT
>CAZMQR010000227.1:0-4482 GCA_964568325.1 uncultured Chloracidobacterium sp.
ATTGGCTTAAGTCTGCTCCGCTTGCCGCGACCAACGCAAAGGCGGACACGCCGCTATTTCCTTACTTGGCCAAACTGGTCCGAGGTGAGGACCTGTCGGTAAACGACGCGGCAGGCCTCTTTTCGGCTATGACCAGCGGTCAATGCGGCTCGAACCAGATCGCCGCCGCACTGACGGCCCTCACAGCGAAAGGCGAGACGCACGAGGAACTCGCGGGCATGGCGAGTGTGATGCGCTCACTTGCTGTAAAGATCCGCGGCCCGAAAGGCGCCGTCGATATCGCAGGCACCGGCTCATCGCCGGCGAGGACGTTTAGCGTATCGACCGCAGCGGCATTCGTTGCCGCAGGAGCCGGCCTTGTCGTCGCGAAGCAGAGCAACCGAGGCATCACAAGCAAGGCCGGCAGCACGGACGTGCTCACCGAACTTGGCGTCAAGATGACTGGCGAGGCTGAGGTCGCCCAGACGAGCCTGAGCGGGGCCGGACTTTGCTTTATGTTCGCGCCGAAGTTCTATCCCGCATTGCGACGCCTCGCCGACGTGCGGAGCGCTCTCGGCATCCGAACCTGCCTAAATATTCTCGGCCTGATGGCAAATCCCGCGGGCGCCAATCGTCAGCTTCTCGGCGTCTGGCACCAGTCGCTGATCGAACCGATGACACGCGCTCTGTCGATGCTCAAAAGCGAAATGGCGTGGGTCGTTCACGGCCACGACGGCCTCGATGAAGTAACGCTCACGGGTAAAACATTCGTCGGGGCGGTCAAGGGCGGCGAGGTCTGCGCATATGCTATCGCGCCCACCGATTTTGGCCTCAAGCCCGGCAAGATCGATCATCTCAAGGTGGCCAACGCGAAAGAAAATGCTGCTGTCATCCGCGAGGTGCTCGCGGGAAAACGCCGCGACGAGGCGCGTTCGCTGATCGTCCTGAACGCCGCGGCAGCTTTGGTTGTCGGCGGGCTTGCTCCGGATCCAATGCATGCCGCCCGGCTCGCCGAACGCTCGATCGACAGCGGGATGGCACAGAACAAGCTCGACAGGCTCATTCAGGCAACGAATAAGCGGTAATTGATTGTTAATTATTACTAATCAATAATTAACGGCAGTGCTATCGCTGCTCGGGCATATCTACGGATGGATCGTTGACCTTCGAAACCGCCTTTATGGCAAGCGGCTTCTCGATACCTTCGATCTCGGCGCACGCACGATCAGCATTGGCAACATCACGACCGGCGGGACGGGCAAGACGCCGTTAGTCGCGTATGTCGCCGGTATTCTCGCGGATCGTGGCGAGAAAGTCTGCATCCTGACACGCGGTTACGGGCGACGAGATCCGAAGAAGCGCGTTCTTGTTTGCGACGGCGAAACGGTGCTCGTCGATGTGGCCACTGGCGGCGACGAACCGCTTGAGCTTGCACAAAAACTCTTATACAAGAATGTTATCGTCATCGCCGACGCCGACCGCGTATCGGCAGCCGAATGGGCAAAACGCAAGTTCGGTGTAACGGCATTTGTGCTTGACGACGGATTCCAGCATCGCCGCGCAAAACGCGATGTCGATGTCGTCTGCATCGACGCGACCGATCCGTTCGGTGGCGGAAAGCTTTTACCCGTGGGGCAACTGCGAGAACGATTATCGAGTCTCAGCCGCGCGGACGCGATCGTCATCACCCGGAGCGACCTCACGAAAGATATTTCAGATCTAAAATTTCAAATTTTAAATTACGCCCCGCGCTCAGCAGCCTTTGAATCCCGGACAATAGTGACAGGCTACACCGATCTAAACGGTGAATCGATCGAATCGCCAAATGACGCAGTCTTCGCTTTTTGTGGCCTTGGTAATCCAGAGAGTTTCTTTACGCAGCTTCGGCGTTCGGGCCTGGATGTTGCGGACACGTCAGCGTTTGCCGATCACTATTGGTATTCGCAATCGGACATCGATGAGGTTGTTCTGGCTGCACGAAATGCCGGCGCAGCGGTACTGCTAACAACGACAAAAGACGCGATCAAGCTCTTGGATCTCAAATTCGAGATACCGTGCCTCGTAGTCATGATCGAGGCAGCCGTAGAGGGTGCTGACGAATTTGCTTCGCTATTGTGACCGCCACGCTCTAGCGATCGTGTTCCTGCCTGTCCGCCGGAGGCTTGTCCTTTCCGCCCCAGTAGAATGCCCTTACAACGAGAACATAGACGAGGAGGCATATTCCAAGCAGCAGAAAGAAGAAGACGACAAGCCACGCGAGGGACGACATCTAGGCAGCCTCCTCCGGTGCGGCATCGGCTTCCTCGATGAGGTCCGTCATGATGCCTCGGCTGCCGCGATGTTCGACCACGTGGCGATAGATGACCGTTGCGACGGCAACGATAGGGATTGAGAGAAAGACGCCCGGAATGCCTGCAACCTGCTCCCCGGCGAGCACTGACAGGATGATTGCCAGCGGATGCAAATGGATGCCGCCCCTGACGATTCGCGGATACGTGACGTAATCGTGCGTAATTCGCAGCACGATCAGAAAGACGGCCGCGTAGAGGGCCTTCCACGGATCGTCCGACAGCGCGGCTGTCGATACGACGATAATGCCGATCGTAAGCGGGCCAAGAAGCGGAACGAACTCAAATATCCCGGCGAGAATACCGAGCAGCAGAGCGTATTTTAAGCCGAGCAGATAAAAGCCCAGCGTGCACACGGCCGCGATCAGAATGCACGAGATAAGCTGGGCACGCGTGTAGGCGGCGAGCGTTGTGTTCACGTCGGCCAGCACCAGTTCGGCACGTGCCCGCCATCGTCCCGCGGGAAAGAGCCGGAGGACGGCGAGTCGGAACTGGTTGACGTCCTTTAAGAAAAAAAACGCCAGCACCGGTATCAGGATGAACCACGGCAGATATGTGACAAGGGCGAGCACAAAGCCGCCAAGCGCCGTCGTAATGCCGCCGCCGACCTCGGTGATCTTTTCATTGATCTTCGTCTGAACCTCGTCGGGGATCCTCAGCCGTTCATATCGATGGGCAAACTCTTCGGCACTTCGGCGGAACGATTGGCCGTAGGCAGGCAGGTTTGACCCGAATTCCTTAGCCTGCTCGACAACGCGAGGAGCGATATTCGAGATCGCGATCCCAAGAACGGTGAAGACAAAAAGATACGCAAGAACGATGGCCAGCGAACGCGGCATTAGCCGCTCTCGGCCGCGTTCCTTGAATGGCCGCCGTATTATCCGCACGATCGGATCGATCAGATACGCAAAAAAGACCGACAGCACGATGATAAAGAAAAGGTACGTGAGAGCGCTGATGACCGTCTGCAGCCAGCCGGCCACAAAAAGCAGCAACAGCGTGATCAGCACCACGCGGACGATTGAGCGGATCGTCGGCGTTGCGGCATCGAGATAGACGCGGCGTGCGGTCTGCTGCCGTTCGCGCAGCCCGCGTTTAGACGGCTGCGGCTCAGGATCAGGCTCTTTTAGTCGAGGCATAAGCTCTACCTAATATACGCTACTTTGCGGCGTTCGCCGGAGCATTCGCCTCAGGGGGCAACAGCGGCGGCGAATAGTTCTCTACGGCAAATCGGTCAAACAGCACGAACATATTCTTTGGCGGTATCGCATAGTTTGAGCCTATCACGACGGCTCGATCGTCATCGGACGTTACGCGGCGGTTTGCATCGGCTGTCTGGAGCCTGACGATGCCGCGATCTTCGGCGTCGAATTTCAGGCCATCCTTGCGCCGCAGGACATAGATAAAAGTGAAGCCCGCCGTGTGCATCTCGTCTATGTCCCTTTCGATCGTCGTCTTTGCCGGTTCCACGTTAGCCTGCGCGGGCGTCTCGCGGCCTGACTTTAGCACGCTCTCGTTCGCCCCGCAGCCCGCACAAAAAATGCCAATGATACCAGTCGCGATAAGATGCTTGCGCATAGTTAGCAAATAGCGATACTTCTAGTTCTCCTCCTCAGGGTCTGTATTGACGGCCGGATCATTTGCCTCTTCGTGGTCAAGTATCTGCTTTTCTTCCTCGGTCTCAGGCGGTTCGTCCTTGGCCTCGTCCGGCGGCGATCCTTTTTCGGGCCGGATCCGGAAGAGCCGTGCGTCGGAGTCCTCATAGATCGTCTCGGCCCAGCCGCTGTCGAGCATCTTGGCGATCATGTCCGTGTTCTCTTTGGCGTCGGCGAAGACGTAATTCGCACCAAATTTCTCGCGTATCTGCGGTGCCGAATCGTCAACCTTCCCCTCGGTCAGGTCCTTGAGCAGTTTGTAGAGCTCCGGATTTTCCGTGTAGAGATAGTTTGGGTCGAGGCCGTAAACGTATCGGTGCTTTGTGTTGTAAAAGAACAGCTTCGGGAAATCGTCCCAAGTGCAGTTAAAGATGATCTCGCCCGGCGGTATGTTATCGGCGCCGGTTTCGTCCAGTCCCGTCGCCCACTGCATCGCCCGTTCGTATTTGTCGGCGGGCTCATTCGAGGTGATATTGTCGATCATTCCCGCCTCGTCAAAG
>CAZMQR010000228.1:0-4460 GCA_964568325.1 uncultured Chloracidobacterium sp.
ATTCAATGTTCAACCACCCGTTACCGCAGGTGGTTCTGACTCAAAATCAAAAAGCCCCAAGCCTTTCTCCCGGCTTGGGACTCGTCCGGCAAACTCTCGCCTCCGCTCGGCTTAGGCCGAGCCGGTCCCAACAGTCTCTATAATAATGGGCGATGGCCTCCGCATGGTTCTTCTAAATACTATCACAAGACAACTATCTTCTCTGTGTTACAGGCAACCTACGCTCGACCTTTGCAACTAGCGGGTAACGCTCAGGATGGTCTATTGAATCCGTATGAATATCCACGTCGAGACTCTCCCAGTAAAGGTGGTGAGGAGCTAACCGCTCGACCGACAGGATTTCGTCGACGGAAGCGTAGCGAAACCACGGAAAATCTTCATAGGACATGAACTTTTCTACGCCATCGATCAGCAGAGATATGCCCTTTGCAGAAATGTTTGTAACCTCAACTCCCAAAATATTTTCTCCAAGAAGAAGCTATTTCCTCTACATTATCACGAATTATTCGTTCAATTGAGTTTAATTCGCGCTGACTCAAACCCCGACTGGAATCAAACGCAATCTCGGGTTCGATCCAGAATTTTGCATCACCGTCGGCACAGAAGACATGAATATGCATTCTCGTCTCTTCGCGTGAAAAGAATCAAAAACGATACGGCCCTTTTCTGAAAACCGTCGGACTCACCGGCAAATTCTAGCATGAATTCTATTGTCCGACTTTGTGCGAACCGATAGTGGCAATGCCAACTTTCTCAAACGCTACTCTTCCTCAACCGTACACAGCAGTGGATATTCCCTTGCCCTCGCTAGGTTGATCGCTTTGTCGCATTTCATTGTGGCGATCTCGTAGGGATAGATGCCGGCGATGCCGAGGCCTTCGTTGTGAACCTTTAGCATGATGGTGATCGCGTCGGCTTCGTTGCGGTTAAAGACGTATTGGAGGACAAAAACGACGAAATCCATCGTCGTGAAATCGTCGTTGTGGAGCAGCACGCGAAAGAGCTTCGGCTTCTGGAGCCGCGTCTTTTTCTCCGGCAGGACATCAACGCCGCCAGGATCGATGTCGGAAAACTCGGGCATCAAAAAAATTATAGACTTGACGGCGTTGTTTTTGCTACATTCCAATTGCGCTGTTTACTTAGTATTCATTTTTGGTAGTGCGCCTCTGAAAGACGGCCTGAATTGGTCATTTCGTTGGTCTTTCGCTAAATGAGTAGGAAGGTACCCACCACCGAACCGGGCGGGAGCGGCCACGCGGCCGCTCGCGCGATATCGCATGACTCCGTCGACGCGGTCTTCAAGGGCGTTGGCCAGAAGCTGCGCGAAGGCCACTCCGGCGAGGCGGAAAAACTCCTCACTCGGACAATTGCCGACTACGATCATGATGCGTCGGACCTTGCTAATCTAAAAAGGCTTCTCTCATTCACGCTTGAGACCACCGGCCGATACAAGGAAGCTCTCGAAGTAGTCCGTCCATACGAGAACGAAGAGAACCGCAAACGCCTCTCGGACGAGACGCAAACGCGTGTCGCTACGCAGCTTGCGATCGCGTTCAGCAACGCCGGCGACCAGCCAAAGGCGATAACACTACTAAAGGATACGCTTCAGAATGCCGAGGCCAATGATGAACTTGCTCCGCTTCGCGGCTCGATCGAGATCGCACTTGCACGTGTTTACCGCAAGCTCAGCGAATATCCTATCTGCCGCGACCACGCTCAGCGAGCATTGGCTCACTTTCGCACCAACGGCGACTGGCTCGGCATGGCCGAGGCGTATCGCGAAATCGCAAACAGCCTGCATCAGGAAGGCAACAGCGAAAAAGCGCTCGAGTACTTTGAGCTAGGCATCAAGATCATCGGCAACAATCTCGCTCCGTTCATGCTCGGCAAACTTTACACCGACATGTCGGGTGCATACTGGTTCCTTCGCCGCCCACAGGACGGCATCGAATGTCTCGAGAAATCGATCCGCTTCTTTGACCAGACCGAACACGTCCTCAACACCGTCATTGCCTACAACAATCTTGGCATCAACCTGATGCTCATTGGCGAATGGGGCAAGGCCGAAGAGATCATTACACGCGCGCTCACCCTAGCTGAGGAGCAAGAACACTCGCATGCAGCCGGCATTCTTGATTCGCTTGGCGAATTAAAGATACTGCGCGGCGAATTAGCTGATGCCGAGGAACTGCTCGAACGCGCGATCAAGCGAGCAAAAGGCGATAACCGAGCTTGGTACGAGATCCAGTCGATGCGCAACCTGGCCCGCTGTTATCTCGCTGAAGGCAAATATAATCGCGCCGTAGCCAAGGCTGAGGAGACCATCGAATACTCGCGAAAACTCGGTGACAGCCACTTCGCTAACATGGCGTCACTCGTCGTCGCTGAGAGCTGCCTGCGTCAAGGCGGGCTCGAGGAATGTGAGGAAGCACTAAGGCGGATCGAGGAAGGCGACCCTGCATCCGATTTTTATGTTTTCGGAAATATACAGCGCATCCGCGGCCTCGCAGCACTGGAAGACAATGATACAGAGCTCGCAATTCACCATTTCAGCCGCGGACTGACGATCTTTGAGGCGGCCGAGGATCTATACCACACAGGCCTGCTCAATTATCTTTTGGGCGCGAATCTCGACGAACGAGACGCCGGGCGGGCGCGGCGGCATCTGACATCAGCGAGCGATATTTTTAAGAAACTCGGCCTCAAGAGCCTGATCGACGACGTCAACCGTGAGATTGAACGGCTTGAACGAGCGCCAGTCAGGAAAACCGCCGAGCGCCGTTCAAATTCCGTCGTATCGCAGCTCTTGACCGTCCGCCTTGCCGAGGCGACGGCATCGCGCGAGTTGTTGTTCCGAGAACTGGTCGCCGTCCTCCAGCAGGAGAGCAAGGCAAAACGCATCGTCATCGCCCAGCATAACGACCAGAAGCGGCTTTATCCGTTCATTACGCACGGCTATTCGCCGCAGGAGAGCAACGAACTCGTCGGCAAGCTCAACGATGCACTGTCACGCAACGATGGAAAGGGATTTTCGCGCGGAAAGGATATTGCCGTGTTGAATCTACGCGGTTCGGCATCCCCGGCAGCAGCCCTGCTCATCTATCCGGCCTCCGGGGCCGTGCTTTCTGACGACACGCCGCTGCAGCCATTACTGCGAGTAGTCGAACTTGGAATGGACGTGATCGCCCTGCGTGAGCGTGACCGCACTACGCCCGCCGAGGAACAGGCCAGCACTCACACATCGAGCAGCCTTATGCCGGGATTTATCCATTCTTCACCGGCCATGACGGCGCTCGTCGATGAGGTGCATAAGATACGCTCGTCTGACGTTACGGTCCTCGTGACGGGCGAATCGGGGACCGGCAAGGAACTCGTCTCGCGGGCGATCCATACTCTGTCGAACCGAAAAGACAAGATATTTGTGCCATTTAACTGCACAGCCGTTCCAAAAGAACTTGCCGAGGGACATCTATTTGGCTACAAGAAAGGCGCGTTCACGGGCGCCGTTAACGATTCGCCCGGCACGATCCGCACCGCCGACGGCGGAACGCTTTTTCTCGACGAGGTCGGCGACCTGCCGATCGACGTGCAGCCGAAACTTCTGCGGTTTTTACAGGAGGGCGAGATACAGCCGCTCGGCGAAAAGAAGCCGATCAAGGTCGATGTGCGGATCATCGCCGCGACGAATATGCCGCTTGAAGAAAAGGTCGCCGACGGCTCGTTCCGGGAGGACCTTTATTATCGCCTGAATGTCATCCGCCTGCGTGTGCCGCCATTGCGCGAGCGTCGGGCTGAGATACCGCCGATCGTCAATTATTACGTCAATCATTACTCATCGCGATTTGATAAGCACGATGTCACATTTACGCCGCAGACCATCGATATGCTGATGGTATGCAACTGGGAGGGCAACGTCCGCCAGCTTTGCAACGAGATACAGCGGATCGTCGCCCGCGCCGAGGATGGCGAGATCGTCACGCCCGCACACCTCTCGCCCGAGCTAAAACGCAGTGCAAAACCGCTGACGCCCTTTGATACAGGCTCAAATGACCGCCCGATCGCATCATACGACGGCGTCTATTCGCCCTTCGCAAACATCTCATCAGGCGGCACTTTGGAACAGGCCGTCTCCGAGCTCGAGATGCAGCTCATCCGCGCCTCACTCGCCCGGCACAACTGGAACATCTCGCGCGTCGCCAACGAACTCGGCCTAACCCGCCGCGGCCTATACCTAAAACTCTCCCGCTACGGCATCGAAAAAGCCGCCTGATAAGACAACTAAGGTCGAGCATAGCGAACGCAACCGAGCCAGCTTTTCGATGCAGCCGATTGCGTCACTACCTCAGAGCGCCACCGGAGCGCGGGCATCCCTGCCCGCGTGTGCCGTAAGTAAATTGGCCGCAGATAAAAACAGATCACGCGGATAAAGACAGATCAATTCATAGCTTCCTTATCCGCGT
>CAZMQR010000229.1:0-4457 GCA_964568325.1 uncultured Chloracidobacterium sp.
TCGGAGTTGGTGTCGGAGTTGGTGTCGGTGTTGGTGTTGGCGTCGGCGTCGGTGTCGGAGTAGGCGTCGGCGTCGGTGTTGGCGTTGGTGTCGGCGTCGGAGTTGGTGTCGGCGTCGGTGTTGGCCCGATGATAGTTATCAAACCGTTAACCGTAAGATCTTCGGGAATCGTCTCGTTAAAATAGAAATCCGTCCAAGTCAGGTTAGAGAATGTCCCGATCCCGCCGATCGCATTGAATTTGAAATTGAATAGCGTCCCCGCACCCGTGAGCGGCGGCGAAGCGCGAAAATAAGAGACGATCAGCAGACCGGGGGTAAGATCATTGATCGTGACCAGGCCGGGATCGCTGATGGTTCCGGCCACGGTGACGGCCGGGACCTGGGGCGTTATTACTGCCGGATCGTAGGTAACTCTAAAATCGTACGAGAGGATGTTGCGGCCCGTGGTATCGCTGACCATTACGGGCGCAGTGATGCTCGAGGCGGGCAGGACATTCATCGTCGGGGCTGTTACCACGACGGGCGATCCCGCCGCATCGACGGCTGTGCGAAGCTGACCTTCGCTCACAGCGACCCAAACTATTAGAAGACCGAGCACTAGTGCGGCCACCAGCGACCGTCGAAGCTTAGACCTCATACATCCTCCTTAAAAAAGTGAAAAGAAGGGCGGGATCGCTCCCGCCCTCTTGAGTGAAGCGATCGCGTATTACGGCTGCGCGATCAGGTCAATGAGCGTCACGGCATCGACAACGCTCACGGTAATGGGCGTGAACGTATAGCGATCTGCGACGACCGATACCGTATAGGTCTCACCAAGCTGGACTCCGTCAAACCGGAATTGACCGGCCTTATCGGAATAGCTTGTATGCGTGATCCCCATACTGTCTGTGATGGTCACCGCTGCAAAGGCGACCGGTTCGCCCGTTGCAGTGAGCAGGCGGCCTGCGAGGTCCGTGTCGTCGAGGTCGGTCGCACCGGCAATGATGCTGATCTGCCCATCGACCGAGCGGTGTCCGGGCGTTCCCTCGTTGATCAGGGCGTCTTCCCAAACGAGCGACGTCGCTGTGCCCGCATGGCCTACGGCGACAAACCTCAGATTGGCGAGAACGCCGTCGGCAGTCAGCGGCAGAGCACTGAATACCGCGACCCTAAGCAGGCCCGGCTCCTCGGCATTCACGGTGGCGACCATGCCGTCGCTGACTGTGCTTGCAAGACGGATCGGATCGGCCGCCGGTCTGATGACGGTCGAATCGTATCGCACGTTAAATTGATACGATGTGACCTCCTGATCGACAACGTTTGCGACCCTGAGCGGAACCGTGAACGCCATACCCGATCGGGCTGTCATCGTCGGTGCGGTGAGCGTTGGGAGCCGCGGCCTTTCGCCGAGTGCCATGCGTCCACCCGGATGTGCGGCCGGCCAATCCCAGTTACCGGTCACATCGCCCATCAGCAGTGCGGTATAGTCCTCACCGGTGATGTTTGCGTAAACGGTTGACGGCCCGTAGCTGGTCGGCGTGAAGACCCAGTTACCGGTCGTCCCCGATCCCGGCAGCGCCACGACATAGCGGGCGATCAGCGATGCATCGAATGATGTAACGCCGCCCGTTCCGCTCACGTCTGCAACCGTGGCCTGATTGGGCCCAATGAAGGGAACCAATCCGACCACGTGCTGGGCGATCCTCGACGAGTCGAACGAAGTGATCGTGACGGGAGGAATGCCGCCGGTCTTTGACGCCGACCTTGTATAGCTGCCCGCGACAAAGCCGCTCAACGAATACGTGCCGCATGGTGCTATCGGACAGCCAACGGCTGACGATGTCGTCGAGACGGGCGTCGGGCCGCTGCCATTAATGGTCGCATTTGGTACATACCTTGGCGGTGCGGGGCCGCTGAGGGCATTACCGTAGGTGACCGTTCCGGTGATGGTGCCGCCGATGATGGTGACGAGGCCATTTGAGGTCGTGAGGCATTGCGTGCCCTCATTGAACTTAAAGGCCGAGAACGTCACCGGGCTCGACGTGCCGGGCAATCCGACGGCGGTGAACGAGACATTTGCGAGCGTGCCCGCACCTGTCCACGGCGTCGATTGGAAGATCGAGATGATCAACACACCCGGCGTCGTGCCATTTACCGTCAGCACGCTGCCGGCCGAGACGGTTCCGAGCGATACAACCGGAGCGTTGATCACCGCGGGGTTGTAGGTCAACGTAAAGTCGGTCGAATACAGGCCGTTTCCGGTCGTGTCATCGACATTGATCGGGACATTTACGCTAACGCCGGTCAGCGTGGTAATGCCAGTCGATATAGTCACCGCGTTACACGGAGCTACATTTGTCAGGACAACGTCGTTACCTGTGCCGCCCGCGTAGCTTATCTCGAAGGCGTCTGCGCCTTCGTAGAAGACGGTTCCCTCGGGTAGACCCGCGAACGTCCCTGTCACAGCATCGCCGCCATCATTGTTGATGATCGTGTATGTGTGGCCAGCCGTCGGCGTATAGCCGAGCGTAGTGTTCAGCGTCGCACTGCCGAGGCTGACCGTGCCGGTAACGTTTAACTGGTCATACTGCGAACCGACGATCGGCCCATTGATCTCGATGTTCACGGTCGAACCCGGAGTCAAGGACAGGCTGCCGGTGTTGATGATGCCCGGACTCGTTCCCGGGCTGACCTGCGCGGCGGGATGGCTGAGCGTGAATGTGCCGCCGACGGTGAACGAGCCTTTCACATGGATCGGCTTCGTAATGTTCACGTCCCCGGGATAGGTCCCGGCAGGAATGTTCAACGTGCTGCCGCCGGTCATCAGGTCATTGGCTTCCTGAATCCGGCTCGTCGGGGGAGGAACGTGAGCGCCGTCAGGCGTGACCGAAAGGCTTGAGAAATCACCCTGGAATCCTGACGTGCCCGGTGCCGTGTCGCCGCTGTTATTGAGATACGGCGAATAATCGACACGGGCTGATTCGACGCCAGCGATAGTCGGATGCGATCCCGGGGCCGTTGCCGCTCCGCCCGGGAAGTGCGACGGTATCTGCACGGCATAGCCGGGCTCGCCGCTGGGGGTGACGACCCGCGTAGGTGCCGCACCAAGGTAGTTGCCTGAGAAGTTCATGTTTCCGCCTGTAGCGGGTCCGCGAAATTCTATGTCGCTATACCAATTTCCCTGAATGTAGTTGTTATGGACGTCGATGCCCGTCGGGCCCGCTCCTCCCTCTGAACGATAGAGAAAACCCATCGTCCAGTTGTTCGTGATGTAGTTTTCTGTGATCACGCTGCCATTGTTGTCCACCACATGGATACCCGTTCGGTTGTCATCGATGATGTTCCGATAAATGGTATTCCCGTCTGAGCTCTGCCCAATGTAGATGCCGTTCCGGTTACCCGTGATCTTGCAATTTCGCAGGGTTGAGCCGGTGCCCGGTGCACTGATGCTCACGCCCTGATTCTTGACGTTAGAGGCCCATAGTGCGGAGGTGTTGCCAGATCTCGTGATGGTGAACCCCTCGACCAAAACACCGCTCGCATCGATCAGCAGCGTATTGGCCGAGCCTGAAGAATGTGATCCGATTATGATCGCCGCATCGACTCCCGCGCCGTGGATCTTGATGCCGGCCTTGTTTGCGTGCGCTTCACTATATGTTCCTGTCGCGACATAAACGTCGCCGCCGCCATCAACGCCGTCGATGCCGCCCTGGATGGTGGCAAAGGCGTCGCAGCCAAAGTTTGTCGCCGGGCCGCCTCCGTCCGGATCGGTTCCCGGAACCTTGCCCACCCAATTGTCGTCAACATAGACAATGCTCGGCTGAACAAGACAATCATCGTTTGTAATTGTGCCGAGTCCGCTTGCGTCACCGATTGTAGCGTTGATCGGGGCCGAGAGATCGACCGTGAAAGTCTCGTCGGGCTCAAATGCAATATCGCCGCCGACCTGGACCGCCACATTCTGTGTGCTATCGCCGGCCGATGCCGGGAAATTGAGCACGGTCGGTCCGACTGCGGCGTAGTCGCCAGGCGCGATCGCTGAGCCATTGTTGGTTTGGTAAGTGACCGAGGTGGCAAAGGCCGTTCCGCCGTTGCGTGTTATCGCAAACGTGAACGCCGTATTCCCGGCGTTGCCCTCATTTGCCGTGACATCGCTGATCGTAAAGTTTGGAACGGTTACATTGACGTTTGTACAAACCTCCTGATTATCAACGGTCGCACATGCCGTTCCAGATGAATTATTCGCCGAGGTAAAGGTCGAATTGGCCGTGTCAGAGGTCACCGTACCTGACGGCGGAGCCATCGAACCGTTTGTCGCTGACCACGCCACCGGGATGTCCGGCAGCACTCCCGCTGGATCGGCACCGTTTGAATTCAGATTCATTGCCGCCGTTGCCGTCGATGTTCCGCCCGGCGTGGTCGGATTTGGCAACGCCGACGTTGCGAGAACTATCCATGGATCGGCATCTACCACCCCG
>CAZMQR010000230.1:0-4420 GCA_964568325.1 uncultured Chloracidobacterium sp.
ATAAAAGAAAAGTATAGAACTTGTCGTTTTTCTGCATTATGCTTTAAAGCTCCTTAAAATGATCTTTCGCACTGAGACATAGCGTTTCAGCACTTGGAATCACGCAAGAATAGCCTTGAAAAGACTAACGCGAAACCTTACAACAAGAGTAATAAAGTAAAACTAAAACTCCCGTTATTGTGGGAACAATAACCGCTTGTACTTCCAGATACCCACGTAAATGGAACCTCTATAAGAACATAAGCCGCCCGAAATGGCAAACCGCGACCGGCAGCCTTTCCCGACGGCATGTTTAACAAATACTAACGATCCGGCCTATCCGGCCGTGTTGCGGTTCGATTGCCAGGCCCGCAGGACCATGAAGCCGACCGTCGCAAAGACGATGATGAACGCCAGGACGATCAAGGCCTTGAGCGCAAATCCGACGAAGCCGACCAGCGCGATCAGCGCCTTGAGCAGGACGATCACCAGGGCGATGATGGCGAGAATACTGCCGCCGATGGATGCTGCTTTTAGCATTTCTCAAATCTCCTTATAAAACTGCGAATCTAGACATCCCTCCAGCTTCCACTGCGCGAACGGTCAGCGAATTCAGACGTGTTATACCGTGGCGGCGGGGCATTTACCTGCGTGAGGGCGAAACTCGTCGAGGGCCCCGCGCCGGCCCATCGCTCATCGACCGTCTTTGGTTTGAAAATATATCCTCGAACGATGTAAATGCCGAGCCCGATCAGCATTACCGGTATCAGAAATCGAATTACCGGGCCGATATTGAATAGCCGCTGAAAGACAAACGCCAGGCCCAACACACCGAGTACAATGCCCCACAGTTTTGGATTACCTGAAAACCGCCGCACCAGTACATCGTCGGCGACGTCCGGCGTCACACCGGAGCGGATCATCTGCGCCGTTCGCCACGCATCGAGCAGTCCGAAGAACCACATCCCGATAAAGCCGAATACAAATATCGGCATTCCGCCGGTCAGCACCGCCATCTGAAAGAGGCCGACAAACACCGCGAAATACACGAGGGCCTTGACCATCTGTCCGTTATACGCGGCGCCGAGGCCGGGGCAGATGAACGAGAGCATTGTCGCGACGAATGGCGACGTCTTTTTCTTTACATATGGCCCGTAATTATTCCGGCTCTGCTGTCTCAGCAGGTCGATGCCCTGGACGATGCAGTCGGTGCAATAAGGGAACCCTTTTATGCGGTGATCACAGGCCGGACAGAGCGGCCGGCCGCATCCGTTGCAGCTGACCGTTGCAGCGTGATGGCTGTGATAAACGCAGTTCATTATTTATCTTCCTCGTTCGCGATGGTGGTCGTGCCGTCGATCGGCCGTCCGGCCTTCTCAGCGTCCACAGGCTTGCCATTCCAGGCATCGGCACTTTGCTGATAGGTCGATTCAGCAAGTTCGAGGCTCCTTTGATAAATGCCTGCGAGCGAGCCGTCAGCGGAGACCGTCTGACTAAATACAAGAAATGCGATCATCAACAACATCGCAACCGGAGCGAATTGAGGAATGCCGACGGGAAACCTCAGGCCGCGGACCCATTCGCCCGCGCGGGCGGCGAGCGAAGCCTTTACCTCGCGGGCCTGCTCAGTGCCGAGCGTGAGGTGTAGAATTCGCTGGTGGAGCCCTGCGGGCACGGCAAGCTCGTCCATCTTGTATGTGTAGCACGCACCGATCGAGCGGACGACCATGCCGGGCAGGTCTTCACACGTCGTGCACAGCGCCGCGTGGCGTTCCCAGCGATGGAAGACCGCAGCCGGTAAAAATCCGTCGAGATAATCCGTCAGATGATCCTCGAAATTCTCACACGCCATTGCCGTTTCCGGCATCGTCATCGACAGCACACGAGCCTCAAGCCGAGTTAGCGTCGAGGCGGGAGCGGATATTTCACGACAGACCTCGAGCGATTCCTTTACGTCATTGAGGAGCGAATGGCACAGCGGGCAGGCCAAGGCGTGCTCGGCTACGGCCGTATTGGCCGCCGCCTCGAGCGTCTTGTCGAGATAATCGGTCAGCAGCTCTTCAAACTGCGAACAATTCACGATGTGCTTCTTCTCCTTCATTATTAAAACCCCTTGCTAAAAGACATGGAACCACCGATGCACACAGATAGACACAGACATAAGATCCTTTCTTCTCTTTGTTTATTTGTGCCTATCTGTGGTTTCATTTCTTGTCCTAAATAGTCACCACTCTCATCCGCCTCAGTATCTTCGCTAATTCTATTCGCCCACGGTTAATTCTGGATTTAACTGTGCCTTCAGGAATTTTCAGCACGTCAACGATCTCCTGATAGGTCAATTCCTCGATATCGCGAAGAATAACGCACGTCCTAAGGTCGCTTGGCAGTTTGTCAATGCCTTCCTGCACCTGCGAGGCAAGCTCCTTTCGCTCCATCTCGCGGTGGGCCGACGTTCCGGCGGCACGCAGATGATACTGGTGGTCGTCAACCGCATCGGCCATCGAATTCTGCGGGTTACGCTGCCGGTGGCGGTAATCGTCGATTATCAAATTGCGGGCGAGGCGCATCAGCCAATTTGCCAGGTCGCCCTGTTTGGCGTCGTACTGGTCGAGCGACTTATAGACGCGTATAAAAACGTCCTGCGTCAGGTCCTCGGCTGCGTCGGCGTTTGAGGTGAAGCGGTAGGCCAGGTTGAATATCCTGCGACTATACGCCGAGACAATGTCTTCCCACGCCGCGCCGTCGCCTGAGCGAGCACGCCTCACGAGTTCCGCACCGTTTATCTCGGTCACAGCCTGAATAGCTTCCAATGAATCGTCTCCTCTAACCGATCCGTTAAGTCACCGACACGGCACGAACCCTCGCCTTGTCAATGATTGGTTACGAGACGAAAAAACAAAAGTTCCACAAAATACAGGGCAACAACGCCCTAGATTATACCTTAATCCGATAGCGACAGAACGCCAGAAATACCAGCCGGGTTTGAGGAATTTTGGCGTAATACGGTATCTTTTGTCTTTACGCATTGTTGGCAGGGACTGTTTGTTTCCGGCCGGCGGCCGGGATAGAGGGGCTGGTAAATTTGCGCAAATATCTAAAATTCGTCGTGCTGGTGCTCTTGATGCTGGCCCTGTTTTGGTACTTTGGCCGAAACCTGGACTGGCAGCAGGTGCGAGCCGGGCTGGCTAAGGCCAACACGTTTTACCTCGGGCTTGCATTTGTAGGTATCTGCATCGGCTATTTTGTTCGTGCCGTGCGGTGGCAGGTACTGCTCAGGCCGGTAGCTCATACCAGAATACGCGACCTGTTTGCTACCACGACGGTTGGCTTCGCGGCCATCCTGCTGGTTGGGCGGGCAGGCGAGATCGTGCGGCCGATGTGGCTGCCAATGCGCGACGAACGCGTCAGGCCAAGTGCCGCGCTGGTGACGATATTTATCGAACGAATTCTTGACCTCGCATCGCTGATGGCGTTCTTTTCGATCAGCCTTATCTGGTTTCGCAACCCGCCGGGCCACGAGGCCGAGTTTGCCTCGATCAAGGTCGTCGGCAACACGCTTGGCGGTATTATCGTGCTTGGAATCATTGGCCTGATCATCTATTACCGATATTCTGAGCCGATCATTGGATGGTTCGCACGGATGACCGACAGGCGGTTCATCCCGCAACGTGTGCGTGAGATCTTTCTCAGCCTGCTCAAACGGCTCGCCCTGTCGCTCGATATCCTCAAGAGCCCGATCGACGTTATGCTCGCGATCTTTTGGACGGCCGTGCTGTGGCTGGCGATCGCTGTTCCCACGTGGCTGGTCCTGCTTGCGTTTGGACTGCCGGTGACGTTTTTGGATTCGACCTTCGTTATGGGCGTCGCCTCACTCGGGTCGCTTATACCAACGCCGGGCGGAGCGGCCGGTGCTTTTCATGCGGCGACCGCCGGCAGCATCATCATTCTCGGCTATGACCGCGAGGTTGCCGCCGCCAGTTCGATAACGATGCACCTGATCTATTTCGTCCCGGCGCTGCTTTTTGGGCTATACTATCTGTTCCACGGCGATATCAGTGTCGAACGCTTTCGCAGCCTGCTCTCAAGCGAGAACGCCGAGCGCGAGATCGAAACAGATTCGCCTGACTTTGAGCCGGAGAGTTAGGTCTTAGGTTTTTGGTCTTTGGTTTTTGCTGATCGCTGACAGCTTATTGCTAGCACATGCGTTGCCCATTTTGCTCAACCATCGAAGATAAGGTCGTCGATTCGCGAGAGGCGAAGGATGGCGACTCGATCCGCCGTCGGCGTGAATGCCTGGGCTGCGGGCGGCGTTTCACGTCCTACGAACGCATCGACGAGATCCCTTACATGGTCGTCAAAAAGGACGGCAAGCGCGAGCATTTTTACCGTGACAAAGTCATGGCCGGCCTGCTCCGGGCCTGTGAAAAGCGGCCTATTTCGA
>CAZMQR010000231.1:0-4393 GCA_964568325.1 uncultured Chloracidobacterium sp.
GATGCGGATGAGGTCGAGGAATTTCGGGTAGTTGGCCGGCTCGGTCTCGACAAGCTTTACGACTGCTTTTTCAGCACCCGCGGCGTTCTGCGAATCGATACAGCATTCGATCAGCAGGAACAGTACCTCGCGGTTGTAGGGCTCGTTCTCAAGGATCTCTTCGAGCAGGGAAACGGCCTTCCCCGCCCGGCCGAGAGCGGACTGGGCCTTGACGAGGCCGTTGAGAATGCGCAGGTCTGTCTGATGGATGTCGTAGCCCTTCATCAGGGCTCGGATGGCCTCTTCGTGGCGGCTCAAGCGGCTAAAACGGGCGCCGGCCTCGGCATATGCCTCGACGGCGTCGTCCTTTTGGCCTTCTCGAAGATAGGAATCGGCAAGGTTGAGGCAGACGTCGGTGTTGTTAGGGTCGAGCAGCGCGATCTGCTTATACATCGCCAACGCCTCGAGCCGTCGGCCCTGTTTCTGGTAGTGTTCGGCCAGCGTCGTGTAGTGCGAACGGGCCTCAGCAAGCGAGCCTTTTACCTTGTGCAGCTCGGCCAATTTTGCCGAGACATCCATCGAATCGGGCTGGATACGCGAGATCTTGTTGTAGACGGCGATGGCCTTTTGCGCAAAGCCCTGCTTGTTGTAGTGGTCCGCGACCTGCATGTAGCAATTGACGGCGTCGCGCTTCTCAGACGCCTTTACATACAGGTCGCCGAGCATATTAAGCGTGGCGATATCGCGCGGGTCATTGTCCACGACAGCACGATATTCTGCTATCGCCTGACGAATTTTGCCGTGCGCCACGTACTTTTCAGCACTGCGCATCGCCTTTGCTTTATCGAAGCCCATTATCGCTGGTGTTGGAGGTGCGGAAAAAAGTCCGCCTGACAAAGCCGTGAGGGTCTTTTTCATGGGAAGGACGGGCACAGGTAAACCCTTACGGACCTGTAGGTTGAAGATAGCATCTGAGTAGAAATGTGTCAATGTATTTTAATAATGTTTAATATTATTTGGCACAACTCGGGCTTGTGCAATCGCACGTCATTTTTTAGTCTTGTAATTTCTATGCAGGCACTAATACTTGCGGGCGGGAAGGGGACGCGGCTGAGGCCGTTGACGGTTTATACACCAAAGCCGATCGTGTCGGTCGTTAACCGGCCGTTTTTGTTGTATCAGATCGACGTTCTCAAAAAGGCCGGGATCACGGACATCACGCTCTCGCTAAGTTATCAGCCCGACAAAATCCAGCAGATATTGGGCGACGGGTCGGATTTCGACGTCAGCCTGACCTACATAACCGAGCCCAGCCCGATGGGCACGGGCGGGGCATACAAGTTTGCCGAGGACGCGCTGCGAGAGACGACGGTCGTCTTTAACGGCGATATCCTGACGACCGTAGATCTGGCGAAAATACTGGAATTGCACCAACAGAAAGGCTCCGAGGCGACCATTACGCTGATGCCGGTGGAAGACCCTTCGCGGTACGGTCTGGTCGAGACGGATAAGGATGGACGCGTGCTGCGATTTATCGAGAAACCGCAGCCCGACGAGTTAGCAGAGCTGGCCACAAATAACATAAACGCAGGTATTTACGTGCTTGAGCCGTCGATACTCGACATCATCGCAAAGGACGCCAACCGGTCGTTCGAGTACGATGTCTTCCCCGATATCTTGAAACGCGAGATGCCGTTTTACGCCTACGTGATCGACGGTGATTACTGGCTCGACATCGGCACGCCGGCAAGCTATCTCAAGGCTCATCATGACTTCCTGAGCGGAGCGATCAGCGGATTTGATATCGACAGCCGCGACCTGGCCGGCGTAGCGACCCATGCCGAGGTGGACCGCAATTCGGTGATCGGCGAGGATTGCACGATCAAGCCCGGCGCAAAAGTCGTTAATTCGGTGATCGGTCCCGGCGTTTTGCTAGAGGAAAGGGCCGTTGTCGAAAATTCTGTGATCTGGGCCCACACACGCGTCGCGTCGGCAGCCGAGATCCACGACGCCGTCGTCGGCCGCAGCTGCCACATCGGCCGCAACGCCGTAGTCGGCCCCGGCTCGGTGCTGGGCGATAAAACGGCGTTGACGGATTACACAAAGGTCTAAAGTCATACGGGTGTTGCGGCTTGCCGCCCTATTTGCGGAGAAGCTTGCTTCTCCGGATCTTGTCCCTTTGAATCTGCGGCTTGCCGCCGCCGAACGTACGGCCGCGGCAAGCCGCAAGGGATTAGTCAGCGACCTTCGGAGAAGCGGAGCTTCTCCGCAAATAGAGCGGCAAGCCGCAAGAACCAAAAAAACACAAAGATGCCCGAACTTCCCGAAGTCGAACTTATCTCTCGCTCGCTCGACAAATTGATCCGAGGCCGTAAGATATTGATGGGACAGCTTTTACGAGCACGACTGGCACCGCATACGACGCCGCGAAAGTTTGCGTCGGCATTGGCGGATGCGACTGTTAATTTTGTCGGACGTCGCGGCAAACACATACTGATCGACCTCGATAACGAAAAAACGCTCATCGTCCATCTGCGTATGAGCGGCCGGTTCTCGCTCCTGCCGATGGAGGAGGACGAGCCGAAATTTACGCATGCGCGGTTTCACCTCGACGGTGATGAGAAGCTCGTTTTTGACGACCAGCGGCATTTCGGCCTGATGAGGATCGTCGCGACGGCAAAGCTGCACGAGGCAAAAGAACTTGCAAAGCTCGCACCCGAACCATTCTCGGACGAGTTCGACGCGGCGTATCTGCACGCCGCGCTAAAGTCGTCGAAACGCAGCCTGAAAGAATTCCTCATCGACCAGACAAAGGTGACAGGCCTCGGCAACATCTATGCTTCGGAGGCGATGTTTCAGGCCCGCCTGCATCCGGCAATGCGGGCGAACAAAGTGTCGCGACCGCGTGCGGCGTTGCTATTTGACTGCATCAGGGCGGTTCTGCAAGCCGCGGTCGGCAGTGCGGAGCTCCTTAATGTCGATCCGCGAAATCTTGAAGGGAACTATTTTAGCCGGAGCGATGACCCGCAATGGTTTGTTTACGACCGCGAGGGTGCTGCCTGCTCGCATTGCAATCAGCCGATAAGTCGGTTAAAACAGGGTGGACGCTCGACATATTTTTGCCGAAACTGTCAAAAGCGTTAGGAGAAGCATGATGAAAAAACTGCTTGCTTGCACCCTTTCCGTGTTGTGCTTTTGTGCGATGCCCGCCGACACTTTAGCGTGTGCATGTTGCGTCGATTTGGGCTACTACTCGATCTCGACCCAGCGGCCGGATTCGTATATGCTGAGCGTGCTGGACGAGATCAAGTTCGATGCTGCGGCCGATATTTACATGACTGAGGCTGGATGGGACGGCATCAAAGGGCTGAACGACCTCGATATGGACGAGGATGGAGGCAAAAAGATCGACCTGAGCATCGTCGAGGCATTTGCGACCAAACGGTGGACGTTCACGATCAAGTCCGCCTCGGGCCGCGAAGGTAAACTCACGCTCCCAATGCCACGCACTATGGTCAAGTTTGGTGTAGACTTGCGTGAGGATCGCGAGGAAGGGACTATGGTCTCACTTTATAAAGAACTTAGATTCAAGGGCACCGTCGGAACGACGACGGGTTTTTTGAAGAAAGGAATCGCTTCGGGAACGTCGTATTTCCTCGTCTTTCAAGGCCGTGGCAACGGATGCGACAACGCATCGGATTTTACGCACTGGCGGCTGGAGATCACGGGGTCGAAGGCTGACTATGCGTTGTATGGCGATCTAAAGAGCACTGGGACGACATCAGTAGACTGATCGACCGGCTGTTACTGCTTTCAGGTGGATCGTCCGCTGCTTGACACTGCGTGGATAAAGCAGGATTATCGTTTGTAACATCGTGGTGAGTTATTGCGACTTGCGACCACGTTAAATAAACTGCTAAACAGCTGACAGACAAATCTTTTTGCTCAAGGAAAGTCTCGCTGTTTGGCGAGGCTTTTTGATTTCCGAATTTCAATTTGCGAATGTCGATTTTGGAGCCTGGTCCGACGAGATCGCAGATCGACATTCGCAGATCGCAAATAATACATGAAGAACTTCAGGGAACTGCTCAATTCCGAGAGCGTCTATGTCTTTGACGGGGCGATGGGGACGCGCCTGTATGCAAAGGGCGTCTATATCAATCGGTCGTATGACGAACTGAATATCGCTGCGCCTGATCTTGTGCGTGAGGTTCACGACGAGTACGTTGCAGCGGGGGCGAACATCATTGAGACAAATACGTTTGGGGCCACGCGCCACAAATTACAATCCTATGGACTGGAATCGCGTTTGCGCGATATCAACGTCGCTGCTGCCCGGATCGCGCGTGAGGCGGCGGGCGAAACGGTTTTTGTCGCGGGCGCGGTCGGGCCGCTTGGGTTGCGTATCGAGCCG
>CAZMQR010000232.1:0-4380 GCA_964568325.1 uncultured Chloracidobacterium sp.
TCAGAAAAATACAGTCTAACGTAAATCGCTCCTTATTTTGGCCATGTAGCTCGTTAGCATTCGTGATATTTCTTCGAGATTAGACCGTAATTCAGCGGTATCTGCGTAATTTAAATTCTTAGCGAGTCGAAGGTAATATCGGCACTCTTCCAACGAACTTATCGCTATTCCGTAAAAACGTAGCTTATCGGGTTTGGCTGACTTTCGGAAACCTTCTGCAAAGTTTGCCGGGATCGATATAGCGGCCCGGCGAAGCTGAGATGTAAGGCAATATACTTCGTGCTTTGGGAACTGTTCGGTCAGACGATAAACCTCGAGTACGAATGCGTGAGCCTTCTGCCAAATTCCAACATCCTCAAAGCTCTGAGCAGACATAGAAACTTAGCTGGACACCGTTTCCTTCTGATTTCCGACTTCTGAATTCTGATTTCTCTTGGAGAGGAACATATCAAGAATGAGCAATCCGGCTCCAACGCAGATCGCCATATCGGCCACATTGAATGTCGGATAATGCCAAGCGCCGAACTGAACGTCGATAAAATCTATCACATACCCGAACCGCAGACGGTCAGTGACGTTGCCGGCAATGCCGGCGAGCAGGAGAGCCAACGAGCCGAGAACGCGGTCATCGATCCGCGGCGTTCGCCAGAAAAAATACAGCACCAGGACGCCAGCGACAAAGGCAACGGCGGACAGGCCCCATCTACCGGTGTCGCCGCCCTCATCGAACATGGAGAATGCAATACCGGTGTTCGTCGCGTATGCGAGATTCAGCAAGCCGTCGATCAGGGAGCGATCGCCGCCGAGCCGTAGCTCGCGAGCCGCCCAGGCCTTCGTGACCTGGTCGATCATATAAACGCCCCCGGCGATACCGAGATAGGCAAGCTTCCAGATGATGTCGCGCCTTTTCACTGATTCTTTTTGATCTCGAAAGCTGGTATTGTTTCCGCAAGGACCGTCACGATCAGGTACTTCATGTCACAAACCCTGCTTGCACTATTCTCAGAACGATGCCTTACGCCCAAATGCGAAGGGCCGTTGCCTTTCGTCACTCATTATAAGGGAATATGGTCTTTGGCGCGTTGTATCGACGCCACCAACTTGCGTAGCAGACGTCAGTACAGCCAATGTCGTAATGGACGACCTTCCATTTCGTTCCCGTCTTCTGCAGGATCGCAAAGAAGTTGTTGTCGAACATATCCGCATCTATCGCGTTCTGATATTCGGTACCGCGATAATCCGGACGGCCGCCGCCCGGAGCGAGCGGATCACCGCCGACAAAGGCCCATCTTCCTGCCACATTGAAGTACCGGGCATTAAATATGATCTTTTGCTTTAGCTCGCGTTCAACCGGAATTCGCAGGGCATCGAGAATGGCCTTTCGCTCCGCCGAGCCTTTCGCCGGCGTATAGACGGACTGTGCCGTCGCTATCGCCGATATCAAAACTGTGAATATCGCAATATGTACGAATCTAGCTAGCATACGAACCTCCTATTATGCCGACATCGCCACGATGATCTCGGGAAGCACTTCCGCGCAGCGTTCGCAGACAGTCGGATACTCGGTAAATTTTCCGACCTGCATCGAATAGTTCCAACAGCGTTCACACTTTTGGCCGTCAGCCTTGCTAATCTCGACGGCTGTCTTGTCGCCATCACGAACCTCGACCTGCGAGACGATAAAGATGTATCGCAATTGCATGTAATAGTCGAGCAAGAAGCGCGTGGTTTCCGCGTCGGTCGTGAGGACCACCTTTGCTTCGAGTGACGAACCGATCTGCTTGTCGTTACGGGCCGTTTCGAGAGCCTTGAGCACCTCGTCGCGGATCGCAAATATTCGTTCCCAGGCCGATCGAAGACTCCCGGCTTCGGTGTCTTCGGCGGCTCGAAGCGGAAACTCCGCGATATGGACCGACATCTCGTTGCTGCCCGGCAGGTTCTCCCACGCCTCGTCGGCCGTATAGGCGAGCAAAGGGGCCATCAAGCGAATGAGCGAATCGGCTATTCTGTAAAGCGCAGTCTGCGCCGAACGCCGCCCTTCGCTTTGCGGCGCAAGGATATAGAGTCGATCCTTGATGATGTCAAAGTACCGAGATGACAGAGTGACGGTACAGAAATTGTAGAGACCGTTGTAAGCGGCTTGAAAGTCATATCTCTCATAACCGTCCAGGACCCGTGCGGTCACATCATCAAGCTCCGCCAATGCCCAACGATCGATCTCGAGCATTGCAGCCTCATCGACTGTATCCATTGCCGGGTCGAACTTGTCGAGATTCCCAAGAGCGTACCGTAGCGTATTTCGCATTTTCCGATACGCATCGACGACGCGTTGCAGGATCTCGTCCGAACAGCGAACATCCTCAGTATAATCGACTGCCGCAGCCCACAGCCGCAGCACGTCGGCACCGGAGCGGTCGATGATCTCCTGCGGCGCGGTCACGTTGCCGACCGATTTGGACTGCTTTTTGCCTTCGCCGTCGACGACCCAGCCGTGAGTGATGATCTGTTTGTATGGCGCGCTGTCATGCGCTGCAATGCCGCAACTCATGCTTGAGTTGAACCAGCCGCGATATTGGTCGCCGCCCTCTAGATAGACATCAGCGGGAAAACGCAGCGTGTCGCCACGGGTCTCAAGAACCGCAATGCAGGACGAGCCCGAGTCGAACCATACATCGAGAATGTCGGTCTCTTTCCGAAATTCACCGCCGCCGCACGTCGTACATTTGTACCCGTCGGGCAGCAATTCACTTTCGGGCCGAGCGTACCAGGCGTCGGCAGTCTCTTTCGCAAAGATATCGGCGACGTGGTCGACGATCCTCGGGTCGGCAACGGCTGAGTCGCAGCCCTGACAGTAAAAGACCGGGATAGGCACACCCCAGAACCTTTGTCGAGAGACGCACCAGTCCGGCCGCCCCTTGAACATATTCGCCATTCGGCCCTCGCCCCATGCAGGGTGCCACTTGACCTTAGCGATCTCGTCGCGTGCGCGTTCGCGCAAAGATCGTCCGTCCACGGCCTCGTCCATTGAGATGAACCACTGCGGCGTCGCGCGAAAGATCACCGGATTTTTGCAACGCCAGCAATGCGGATAACGGTGAACATACTCTTCGGTATGCAGCAGCATTCCTGCTTCACAGAGAAACTCTACGATCTTAGGGTTCGCCTCAAAAATATCCTGTCCGCCAAAGTGTTCGACCTCATCAACAAACCTGCCGGCCGCATCGACCGGATTGTAGATATCAAGGCCATATTTCTTGCCGATATGAAAGTCGTCCGCGCCGTGTCCCGGTGCCGTGTGAACACATCCCGTGCCGCTCTTTTTCGCTGACCTGTCCTCAAACCGGACGTCCAACTCGACCTCGGCGTCGGCCTCGCCGAGCGTGACATGTTCACCGTTCATGATGAGTGAAGTGCGGTCGAGCCATGCGTGGCGCGCCTCCATTCGATCGAGTTTCGCACCCTTAAACCGCGCTAACTCGTTCGATGATTCAAATCCGCAGCTTTCGCCAAACGCTCCTGCCAGCTCACTGGCAACGATATAAACCTCGCCTCCCGCCTCCACGGCCGAGTAGTCAAAAGCCGGATGGACCGCGATACCGAGATTCGCCGGCAGCGTCCATGGCGTCGTGGTCCAGATGACGAGAAAGACATTCTTGCCCGCTAGTGCGGGGTCAAGTTCTGCGGGATCGGTCTTGAGCGGGAATTTGACGTAAACCGACGGCGACGTGTGTTCCTTGTACTCGACCTCAGCCTCCGCGAGAGCGGTCTGGTCGTATGTACACCAATAAACGGGCCGCTGGCCTTTGTAAACGAAGCCGCGCTCGAGAAATCGGCCGAAGAGCCTTGCGGTCGAAGATTCGTACTCTGCCGACATCGTCAGATACGGATTCTGCCATTCGCCGAGAATGCCGAGCCGCTGAAAATCCCGCGTCTGGTTATTCATCGCCGTCGAAGCGTGTTCGCGGCAGATGCGCCGAAACGTAGCGACGGGCAGATCGCTCTTATTCTTGCCCTTTTCGGCGAGGTTCCGCTCGACGTGCGTTTCGATCGGCAGGCCGTGACAATCGTAGCCCGGCACATACGGCGCGTCGTAGCCCATCATCGAACGCGTCTTGACGACGAAATCTTTAAGGACCTTATTGAGTGCCGTGCCGATATGAATGTCCGCATTCGCATACGGCGGGCCGTCATGGAGGATGAATTTTTCGCGGCCTTTGCGGGCCTCCATCACCTTTTCATACAGCCCCACTTCCTGCCACTTCTTTAACCGCGCAGGCTCCATCTGCCCGAGATTCGCCTTTTGCGAAAAATCGGTTCGGGGTAGGTTTACAGTCTTTTTCAGATCCAATGGTTCGGTCATATTCAATGTTCAACCACCCG
>CAZMQR010000233.1:0-4331 GCA_964568325.1 uncultured Chloracidobacterium sp.
GGAACTTGAGTTTTACGGCGGCCACGGCATCGTTGGGGGCCAGATCGGCGTCGGGACGGGCATGGCCTATGCCGCTAAATACAAGGGGACAAAGCAGGTTACGTTGTGCTTCTTTGGCGAGGCAGCCGTCAACCAGGGCATTTTTCACGAATCGCTAAATATGGCCCAGCTTTGGCGCCTGCCGATCATCTACATCTGTGAGAACAACCAGTACGGCATGGGCACCTCGCAAAAGCGTGCGATGTCGGCACGCAGCATCGCTCGAAAGTCAGAGTCTTTCGAGATGGCGAATGAGTTCGTTGACGGCATGGATGTGATGGCCGTCCGCGGAGCAACGCGCCGAGCGATCGAACGCGCCCGAAACGAGAGCCTGCCGACCTTGCTCGAGGTTCGCTCCTATCGCTATATGGGCCACTCAATGTCCGACCCTGGTAACTACCGGACGCGAGACGAGATCGCAAAATATCAGGAGCGTGACCCGATAGCACTGTTCAAGGCCAGCCTGAAAGAGGCGAAGATATTGACGGATAAGGACTTTGACGATATTGAGCGGCAGGTGGCCGACGCCGTCGAGCGAGCCGTCAAATTCGCCGATGAGAGCCCCTATCCGAACGAAAGTGAGTTGCTAACCGACGTTTTGGCGTAACTTATGGCTACATTGACTATCCGAGATGCTCTGAATGCCGCCCTTAGAGAGGAACTTCTCCGCGACGAGAACGTCTTTGTCATGGGCGAAGAGGTCGCCGAGTATGACGGGGCGTATAAGGTGACGCGCGGGCTTTGGAAAGAGTTCGGCGACAACCGTGTTGTCGATACCCCGATCACCGAGCTTGGCTTTGCGGCTATCGGCGTTGGCGCGGCAATGGCCGGCGTCAGGCCGGTGATCGAGTTTATGACGTGGAATTTCTCGATCCTTGCTGCCGACCAGATCATCAACCATGCGGCAAAGATGCTCTACATGTCGGGCGGACTCTTTAACATCCCGATCGTCTTTCGCGGCCCAAACGGCTCGGCCTTTCAGGTCTCATCGCAGCATTCTCAGGCCCTCGAGGCGATGTATGCCAATGTCCCCGGCCTCAAGGTCGTTATGCCATCGACTGCTGCCGACGCAAAGGGCTTGTTGAAATCCGCGATCCGCGACGACAATCCTGTGATCTTTATGGAACAGGAACGCATGTACGGCATGAAAGGCGAGGTGCCCGAGGATGACGATTTTACGATCCCGCTCGGCGTGGCCGACGTCAAGCGCGAGGGCAAGGACTGCACCATCGTCGCTCGCTCGATGACCGTGCCGATTGCTCTGCAGGCGGCCGAGCAGGTGCAAAGCGAATTCGACGTATCATGCGAAGTTGTCGATCCGCGCACGATCAAACCGCTCGACATCGACACGATCGTCGGCTCGATCCAAAAAACGAACCGCCTCGTCATCGCCGAGGAATCGCACGAATTCGCCTCCGTCGGGGCTGAGATCAGCTATCAGGTGATGGATCACGCGTTCGACTATCTCGACGCCCCGATCAAGCGCATCTCGACCGCCGAAACGCCGATGCCGTACGCAAAGAATCTCGAGGCTGCCGCGCTGCCCAGCGTCGATAAGATCGTCGCGGCGGTGAAGGAAGTTTGTTACTTGTAAGGTCTTATGGCTGAA
The DNA here is from genome assembly GCA_964568325.1 of uncultured Chloracidobacterium sp. GTDB lineage: Bacteria > Acidobacteriota > Blastocatellia > Pyrinomonadales > Pyrinomonadaceae > OLB17. The sequence goes on from CAZMQR010000233.1 coordinate 1,649, forward strand.
AAATTTCTGATGCCAAAGCTTTCGCCCACTATGGAGGAGGGCCAGATCTCCCGCTGGGTCAAGGCTGAGGGCGACGCCTATGAGGCAGGCGAAACGCTCGCCGAGGTCGACACTGACAAGGCGACAATGGAAATGACCGCACTTACCGGCGGCACCTTGCTCAAGATCCTAAAGCAAGCCGGCGACACCGCCGCCCTCGGCGAAGCGATAGCTATCACGGGACAAAAAGGCGAGGACATCTCCGAATTCCTGTCAGAACCGCCTGCGTCAGCGGGCGGCCGGAAGCCGCCTGAGGAAACCGTCGCCGCGCAGGCGGAAACACGAGCAGTAGCAAGTGTGCCCCCGGCAGCCCCGGTTCAACAGCCCTCATCCACCAACGGCCGCCTCATCGTCTCGCCCATCGCCGCCCGCATGGCCGCCGAAAACAACCTAGACCTAAAGACCGTCACCGGCACCGGCCCGAACGGCCGAATTATCAAGCGAGATATAGAAACGGCGCTCGCCGGAGGCACCCAACGACCTAAGACCGAAGACCCAAGGCCGCTCATACTTTCAACACAGGTTGGCGCATCTGTGTACCGTGACGAGCCGACCTCGCAGATGCGCCGTGTCATCGCGAGCCGTCTGGCTGAGTCCATAGGGCCGATCCCGACCTTCTATCTCACGGTCGAGATCGAAATGGACGCCACGCTCGCATTGCGAAAACAGGTCAATTCGGCCATCAGCGAAGATCAAAATATCAGCGTCAATGACATCATCGTCAAAGCCGCCGCAATGGCATTGATCAAGCATCCGTTCGCCAACTCGTCGTATCAGGACAGGACGATCAGGTTCTACGACCAGGCCGATATCGGCGTCGCGGTGGCCATAGACGAAGGTTTGATCACACCCGTCGTACGCGGTGCAAACCGCAAAGGGTTTCTCGAAATATCCGCCGAGATCAAAGACCTTGCCGCACGGGCGAAGGCGAAAAAACTGCAGCCCGAAGACTACACGGGCGCGACCTTCTCGATCTCAAATCTCGGCATGTTCGGCATCAAGGAGTTTACCGCTATCATCAATCCGCCCGAGGCCGGCATCCTCGCCGTCGGTGGTGCACAGCCGACGCCGGTCGTTCGCGACGGCGAGATCGTCGTCCGCAGCATCATGAACGTCACGATGTCGTGCGACCACCGTGTCGTTGACGGCGCGACCGGGGCCAAGTTCTTGCAGACGTTCAAGCAAATGCTCGAACAGCCCGGGATGATGTCGGCTTGAGAGACGAGGCCCGATCACCATCCGCCGTCCTCGCACTGCTCCCGGCCCAGCTGCTTTTCGGCTCGCTTCCGGTGATCGGCAAGGTCGTCCTCGCAGTCCTGCCGCCTATTGCCCTTGTCGGAATTCGCACAGCCATTACGGCTGTGATTCTGTTGATCATACAGGTATTTCGCGGCCGCGTATGGCTGAGGGAAAAGCGCGATTACGGCCGTTTCGCCCTGCTCAGCCTCTTTGGCGTCGTCCTCAATCAGTTGTTCTTCATTGGCGGCCTCTCGCTCACCTCGGCCGCGAACACTTCCCTGCTCGCCGTGATGATCCCGGTCTTCACTCTGGCGATAGGTGCCGTCATCGGAAGCGAACGGTTAACGGCGACCAAGGTAACCGGGATCGCGTTGGCCGCGATCGGTGCCATCATCCTGATCGATCCGCGACGGGCATCATTCTCATCTCAAACGACGATCGGCGATCTCTTCATCATTATCAACTGCTTTGCCTACGGTGTCTATGTCGCCACGTCAAAGGATGCCATCACGCGAAACGGCACTTTCCGTTCGATGATGTGGGTCTTTATCTTCGCCACTATCGTCTGCTTCCCGCTCGGCCTATGGTCGCTATCTACGATCGAGATCGCGGCCGTTCCGGTGACCATCTGGCTGATCAGCGGCTATATCGGCATCGGAGCGACGGCCGGTCCGTATCTGTTGAATGCATGGGCACTCTCCAAGGTCAACCCTTCGACGGTCGCTGTATTCGTTTACCTGCAGCCATTGATCGGTTTTGTTTTGGCCGTAGTGTATCTGAACGAACAGATCGGCCTCGCGTTTATTGGCGCCGCCGCGCTTATATTTGCCGGTGTGTATCTAGTCAGCAGGGGATCATCTGCGACGAGGCGTGAGGTTGCTTTTTTGCGCTTTCAGGCATCTAATCAACGAGATGCCAACGCAGATCACCAAGACCGAGCTGAATGACGGACGGAGAGTGCTGCTCCGCATCGACGGCGAGTTGTTGTATCACGACGCAGAACTGGTCCGCCGGATCGTTGCCGATACGTATGAGGAAACGGGCACCGCGGTCACCGTCGACCTCGCCGACCTGGATTTTCTCGACAGCGAAGCCGCGTCGGTCCTGAGACAACTGGAACGAAGCGGCAAGGCAAAGATCGAGGGCGTCGAGGTATTTCTACAGTCTGCAGTCGATATGGCCGAACGGGCATGAGCCGACCTGACATTTTGAGCAAAACGAATTACATTTGATGCCATGAAGGCTCAAGAGATCGCTCGCCTTGTCGGCGGACAACTGACCGGCGATGGTGAGGCCGAGATAATACGCCTCAATGCCTTGGAACGGGCCGGAGAAGGCGAGAACGCGTTCGACGACAGATCAGCGATTGTCGCCGCCGCGAGCGACGCTACCTGCCTGCTTGTCG
>CAZMQR010000234.1:0-4320 GCA_964568325.1 uncultured Chloracidobacterium sp.
ATTGACACCCTGGATCTCGTAGAGGACACGGCCCGGCTTGACGACCGCGACCCAATGGTCCGGAGCTCCCTTGCCCGAACCCATACGCGTTTCGGCCGGCTTCTTGGTGATCGGCTTGTCCGGGAACATCCTGATCCAGATCTTTCCGCCGCGTTTGACGTGACGCGTCATCGCGATACGAGCGGCCTCGATCTGGCGGTCCGTGATCCACCCTGCGTCCATTGCTTTCAGGCCAAAATCACCAAAGCTGAGCTTTTCGCCACGCGTGGCCTTTCCACGCATACGGCCTTTCATGACTCGGCGGTGCTTGACCTTTTTCGGCATCAACATAGCAATTACCTCTAAAAACCTCTATCTCGGGCCTCTGTCGTCCCTGCGCGGTCGGCGATCTCTCATCGCACCACGATCCACCTTGACCTCGTTCATCGGATCGGTCGTCGTGCCGCGTGCCATCGAAGCGTTCGGGTCGAGGATCTCGCCGCGATATATCCAAACCTTCACGCCGATAATTCCAAATGTCGTCAACGCCTCGGCGAATCCAAAATCGATGTCCGCGCGCAGCGTATGCAGCGGCAGACGACCCTGCAGCGACCATTCGGTTCGTGCAATTTCAGCACCGTTCAGACGGCCCGCGATCATCACCTTGATGCCCTGAGCGCCGAATCGCTGCGATTCCTCCATCGTCTTTTTCATCGCACGGCGAAAAGCGATTCGCTTCTCAAGTTGCTGGGCGATCTTCTCGGCTTGAAGCTGAGCATTCAGCTCAGGGTGGCGAATTTCGAGGATCGAGATCATCACCTCACGGCCGGTCTTGCGCGTCAGGTCCTCGCGAAGCTTCTCGATCTCGGCGCCCTTGCGGCCGATAATGATCCCCGGACGCGCCGTGTAAATGAGGATCTTTAACCGGGTCGCCGCACGCTCGATATCGATGTGTGAAACGCCGCCGCCTGCGAATTTCTTCTTGAGATCGCGCTTTAGCTCGAGATCCTCGGCGAGGAATTCGGCAAACTCTTTTTTGGCAAACCAATGCGAGTGCCAGTCCTTGTTGTATCCGACCCTAAAGCCGTATGGATGAACTTTCTGTCCCATATTTACTCTTTCTCAGCTTCCTCGCTCGGTTCGCCCTCAATATTCGCATCAGACGCCCCTTCTGCCGTTGCTTCCTCAGACGTTTCCTCTACAGGTGCAGCTTCAACAGCCTCTTCAACTGCCGGTTCTTCAGCGACAACCTCTTCGGCAGCAGCCTCAACCGTTTCTTCAACCGCCGTTTCTTCCGCTACGGCCGCTTCGACCGTGTCGAGCGGCGCAGCCTCAACTACTTCCTCAACCGGTGCGGCCACGACTTCTTCAATCTCAGCCGGTGCAGCCCCTTTCTTGGTCGCCTTCGGAGCGGCCTTTTTCTTTTCCTTCTTCGGAGCCGCGGCCTTTTTTGTCTTTGCAGCCTCAGCTTTCAGTTCTTTCTCGGTTTTTGGCTTCGCTTCGCTCGTTACCGTGATCGTGATGTGGCAATAGTGCCGCTGTTCTCGATACGCACGGCCCTGTGGAGCGGGACGCATGCGGCGGCGATTTTTCGTCGGCCCCATGTCGACGAAGCAGGTGTTGATCCACAGATCATCCGGATCGATTGCGATATTCTCTTGCTCGGCCTTATACGTCGCGTTCGCGATCGCCGAATTCAGGCACTGCGCGATCGGATCGGCAGCCCGCTTGTCGGTGAATTTGAGGATCGACAGCGCACGCCCGACATTTTCACCGCGAATCAGGTCGATCACGAGCCGGGCCTTGCGGGGCGAACCCTTAAGATATTTTGTCTTTGCTACCGCTTCCATTATTTCCTCTTAGCCATCTTCTCGGCTTTCGTGCCCGGATGGCCCTTGAACACCCGCGTCGGCGAGAACTCTCCCAGCTTGTGACCGACCATATTCTCGGTCACAAAAACCGGTATGTGCCGTTTGCCGTTGTGAACGCCGAAGGTCAAACCAACCATGGTCGGTGTGATCGTCGAACGTCGCGACCATGTCTTGATCGCCGGCGGTTTTGGCCCGCCGTCATTGATACGGCGAAGCGTTTTCTGAACGCTCAGGTCGATAAAAGGTCCTTTTTTCAGTGAACGTGGCATATTACTTTCTTCTTCGATCCTTCACGATCATGTTGCTTGTCCGCTTGTTGCGACGCGTCTTGTAGCCGCGTGTCGGCTGTCCCCACGGAGTTACCGGATTACGTCCGCCTGATGTCTTGCCCTCGCCGCCGCCGTGCGGGTGATCGACGGGGTTCATCGCGACGCCGCGAACTTTCGGCCGTTTGCCCTTCCAACGGTTGCGTCCGGCCTTTCCGAGCGAAACATTCTCGTGCTCGGTATTACCGACCTGACCGACCGTCGCATAGCACACAACAGGCACCTTGCGAACCTCGCCCGACGGCATGCGAAGCTGGGCGTAGTCGCCCTCTTTCGCAATGATCTGAGCAAAACCGCCCGCCGAACGCACCATCTGGCCGCCTTTGCCGGGCCGAAGCTCGATGTTGTGCACCTCGGTTCCGAGCGGGATATGCGTGATCGGCAACGCGTTGCCCGGCAGGATATCGGCGTCCTCGCCGCTCAGGATCATAGTCCCAACCTTGATGCCAAGCGGTGCGATGATATATCGCTTCTCGCCATCGAGATACGTGATCAAAGCGATGTGCGCCGAACGGTTAGGATCGTATTCGATCTGCGATACCTTACCCGGAATACCGGCCTTGTCGCGCTTGAAATCAATCACGCGGTAAAACCGCTTGTGTCCGCCGCCACGGCGGCGGATCGTGATCCGGCCATCACTGTTGCGGCCTGAAATCCTCTTCTTAGGCTCTAACAGTGACTTCTCGGGGACTGCGTTCGGAGTCAATTCATCACGCGTCAAATAGGTCTGATATCGACGTGCCGGTGATGTCGGTTTTAATCTCTTGATGCCCATAATTCAATCTCGATTTTCGAATGCCGATTTTCCGACTTGCTTTCAATCGCCAATCGAAATTCGCAAATCGCAAATTCCTAGATCGCTTCCGCGTAATCAACCATCGCCTCACCCGCCCGCAGCGTAACGTATGCCTTCTTCCAGGCCGGACGGCGCCCCTCGATACGGCCCCGACGCTTCAATTTACCGTCGTAATGGATCGTCCTCACAGCGGCGACCTTTACGTTAAAGATCTCCTCGATCGCACTCTTGATCTGCGGCTTTGTGGCTTTGCGATCAACTCGAAACGTCAAGACCTGCCCAGCCTTCCGCTTACCAACTTCTTCGGTCGAATCTTCCTTGAGCAGCACGCTCTTTTCGGTAACGACCGGCGATTTCAGAATGTCCCAAACGCCCAAACTACTCATTCTCGGTTGCCTCCTCAGCCGCCGGCTTCTCGGCCGGGACTTCGAGAACTACTTCCTCTTCTGCCGCAGTCTCTTCGGCCGTGGCTTTTTTCTCAGCTTTCGGTTTTGCAGCTTTCTCTTCAGCCTTCTCAGCCTTCGGTTTGGCCTCTTTCTTTGCCTTGGGGGTTTCGACAACCTCCGCGACTTCCCCGCTGGGATCGAGCAACCTCGTCAATTCCTCGACCGCGGCCTTCGATATCACGAGTTTCTCGTGATAGATGATGTCATAAATGTTGAGGCCAAAGCTGTTAGTGACCTTGGTCTTCTCGACATTCCTCGAAGAAAGGACCAAATTCGCGTTATCGAGCGAGTCTATGAACAGCGTCTTTGCTCGTGCTGACTTCTCGACTAGCCCAAGTGAAGCCATTGCCGAAAGAAAGTCCTTCGTCTTCGGCGCCTTAAACGCGATCTCGTCAATAACGATCAGATTCCCCTCGCGAAGCCGCTCGCTCAGCGCCGAACGCAAAGCACCGCGACGCATTTTCTTCGGCATCTGGTACGACCAGTCACGCGGCTGCGGGCCATGGACGTTTCCGCCACCTTTCCAGAGCGGCGAACGAAGCGACGCGATGCGGGCGCGGCCCGTACCTTTTTGCTTCCAGAGCTTGCGGCCTGAGCCCGACACGTTGCCACGTGTCTTCGTCGCCGACGTGCCCGCACGACCGTTAGCACGGAAGTTCATCACCGCCGCGTGGATCAGCGACTCATTCAGGTCGGCGCCAAAAACGACATCCGACAGGTTAAGGTCGCCAACCTCCTTATTCTTCAAATTGCGAACCTTTACGGTAGGCATAATCTACTCCGTTATGATTTCCTGACGACAACCAGGCTGCCGTTCGCTCCCGGCACAGCACCGCGAACCATCAGAAGGTTGTTCTCGGCATCGACCTTAGCAACGGTCAACCCCTTGACCGTCACCCGCT
>CAZMQR010000235.1:0-4319 GCA_964568325.1 uncultured Chloracidobacterium sp.
GCTCAATTTGAGCATCGCATAGCGGTCATCAAGTCCGCGGCCGGAAAAGGCCCTGATGTTCGGGAATTCCTCCTGCAGTGCCGGCTCGAAATTGGAGGCCTCAAAAACCTCATATCTCTCGAGCACGCCGTCGGCGTTCGGAAGCAGGATCACGGTCGAGGCCGGGCTGTTGCCGGTAAGGGCGACAGGTTGATCCGTGATCGACATCAACTGAGCTTTCAGCGGTTCGATATTGAGGTTGAACAGCCTAAACTCTGTGGGAAACGACTGCCGCGCTACAGCCTTGTCCTTGACAATGCTGTCCGTGCTGTCGGTATTTGCACTCCAAATATTCTCCTGCGCCGTTACTGTCAGCGTCGATAACGCGATCGCTGTAAGCACGAAGAGGATCAATCTACGGTTCAACTTGGTAAACATAATCTCGCTCCTTGTTTGGGTCAATTGCTTTCGCTCGCCGCCACGAACACCTGCGGCGAAGCGTAGAAAACTTACACAACGGTCCTTATTCCCTTTTGCTTCAAAGTGAAAACTTTAGAATGTTAATCCGTATCTTAGAAGAAAAGCGCTGCATTTGTCTATGCCCGCGCGTAAAAAACTTTGCGCGGCCGAAAGCTTGCTTTGAACCAACCAATCCATGACAATCGGTGTCTAATCGTTCAGAACAGTCAGACCAGTTTGAGTTACAGGTATGTCGTCTCTCTATGCTATGCGATCCAGTTTCGCCATCGTCGCTATTTGCGCCTACTTTCTCTGCTTCGGTCTGTCGCAAAAAGCAGCAGCCCAGTCAAAGCCGCAAAAGACAACGGCACCAGCCGGGAATGAGAAAAAGAACACTCGCCCCGATCCCAAGATCGAGGAGGAGCGTCGGCGCGCCGAAGAGGAAAAGAACGCCATCGCAGACGATGTTGTCGAGAAGGTCGAGGCAAAGATCGTCAATATCGAAACGGTCGTTTACAACAAGAAGACCGGCCAGATAGTAACGGGCCTGACGAAAAATAATTTCACTATTCTTGAAAACGGCGTCAAGCAGACGATCTCGGGCTTTGCGGCGCCGGAATCGCCCATCACCGTAACGCTTGTGGTGGAATACAGCCGATGGTCCGAGATCTTTGGCTCCGCCGCCGGCGGCTATTTTGAACCGGGCTTTTACGAGGTGGTGCGGCCCGTGGCCTACTTCTTGTCGAGGTTCATCAAGCCACCGGACGACTATGCGTCGGTGATCGCCTTTGATATGCGGCCTACGCCTATTACCGATTTCACAAATGACCCTCGCCAATTGAATGAAACGGTAAACGTGCTTCTCAAGAACAGACCGGCATTCACCGACAACAATCTCTTTGATGCTCTCAAGTTCGCGCTGATCGGCGGCCGCGGTGATGCCGTCGTTCTCGATGACTCAAAGAGTAAGACCGCGATCTACGGCGGAATGGTAGATGTCAAAGCCAAACGGCGGGCTATCATCCTGGTTGCATCCGGCATCGACACATTCAGCAAGACAGGCTATGACGATGTGCGGCGAATAATTATGGAATCGGGCGTGCCTATCTATGCCATCAGCACGGCGAATCTATTCTGCAAGAGGTACTGCGATTATCTCGACCCTTCGCGGGTGATGCCCGGCACACCCGACAGGCTGACCTTCCTTCAGGCCCAGAATGCGATGAATACGTTTGCCAAAGAGTCGGGCGGCGTACACTATCCGATGACATTTGAGGGTGAGATACCGGGATATCTGAGCTCGATCAACGGTTTCCTCCGCAACCAATACGCGATCTCATATGACCTGACCGACGGCCATCAGCCCGGAAAACGCTATAAGCTAGAGGTCAAGGTCGATGTCGATGGTGATGGCCTAAGCGATGACAAGACATATGTCGTCCAGCACCGGCCTTACTACACCATGCCCTCGCAAGCCCCTGCGAAGAAATGACATGATATCCTGGGCAGCTTTTTACGAGAGAGCAGGCGCCTAGCGGCCTGCTTTTTCGTTTGTTGCCCTGAGGCCTGTCTGATAGCCTTGATAGTTTGTTTCGATGAGCAAGAAGATCGTCGACAGCTACCGAAAGAAACTCGCCGCCGAGCACGGATACGTTACCTCGCGCGGCGCCGGCCTGCGCATCGCATTGTGCTACCCGAATACTCACGCCATAGGCATGGCCAATCTTGGCCTGCATACGATGTATGAGCTATTCAATTCGCTTCCCGGCGTGGTGTGCGAACGGGTCTTTCTCCCTGACACTGACGAACTTCGCGAATACGAACGCACCGGCACGCCGCTGTTATCGCTCGAGACGCAATCGCGTGTAAAGGAGTTTGACATTGTCGCCTTTTCGATCTCGTTCGAGACCGATTACCTGAACATGGCCCGCATGCTGCAGCTGTCGGGCATTCCCGTTTGGGCAGAGAAGAGAACGCACTTTGATCCGCTCGTCATTATGGGCGGAGCCGCATCGTTCCTCAATCCGGAGCCGATCGCTGAGTTTACTGACGTGATCGCCGTCGGTGAAGGTGAGGTCCTGGTTTATCAACTGATCGATGCGGTATTTGAGAACGAGACAAAGGAAGATATCCTGCTCGCGCTCGCACAGATCGGCCGCGGGTTCTACGTGCCGTCTCTGTATGACGTGATCTATAACGATGACGGCACCGTATTCGATTATCTGCCCAACCAGCCCGGCGTTCCGCAACGCGTCGGCCGAGCCCTCGCGGCCGTCAACCCAAAAGAAGGCACGCTGCGAAGGGCCCTGAAGCGTGGCGAGGCGGACCTTGCCGATTTTCTTGTCAATCAAGACACATTCTGCCCATCGACGTCCGTTTGGTCGCCGGATGCCGAGATGGGTGACCGTCTGCTGGTCGAGATATCTCGCGGCTGTTCGCAGGGCTGCCGCTTTTGCTGGGCCGGATATAATTACTATCCTCCGCGCGTCGTGCCGGCCAAGGACATCCTCGCAAAGGCCCGCGAATGGCGTGACAGGACAGACAAGATCGGCCTCGTATCGACTGCCGTGTGCGATCATCCAGAAATTTCGACGATCCTGCGCGAGCTGCGGGCGATGGACTATCGCATCTCGGTGTCGAGCCTGAGGCTCGATCAGATATCGGACGAACTGCTCGATGCGCTTGTCGAATCACGCGACCAGCAGATCGCCGTCGCACCCGAAACAGGCTCTGACCGCCTTCGCCGTGTGATCAATAAAAATCTGACAAATGACGAGATCGTCGATATCTGCGGTGCGGTTTTCGACCGAGGCATGCTCACGATCAAGCTTTACGTCATGGTCGGCCTGCCGACGGAAACGCAGGAGGATCTCGACGAGATCTTCGTTCTCGCCGAACGCATCAAAGACCGGATGCTCGAGTCCGGAAAAGAGTTTGGCCGCGCGGGCAAGATCATCGTCTCGCTCAACGGCTTTGTTCCAAAACCCAACACGCCGCTCCAATGGGACGCCATTTGTGATGAGCGCGAGCTAAAGCGCCGCATTAAATATGTCTGTAAGGGCCTCGCACGGATCCCGAACGTCGAGGTCCGCTTTATGTCGGCCAAGATCGCTCATGGCCAAGCCCTGTTCTCATCCGGCGACCGCACCGTGGCCACAGTGATCGACGCGGCGGCCCGTTACGGCGGCGATATCGACAAGGCACTCAGGGAAACCGGCGTTGACGCCTCCTTTCACACCTCACGGGACCGCTCATATGACGAATTCCTGCCGTGGTCGATAGTTGACAGCGGCCTTTCGTTCGAGTTCCTCAAGACCGAACATGAAAAGGCCCGAGAGTCGCTCTCGAGCCTTCCGTGTCCTGCGGTTGAAAAATGTACGACCTGCGGCGTTTGCCCTTCGACGTGGCTCGCAGATGCTCCCGAAGCACTGGTTCAGATCCAGCCTGCAAAGGTGCGCGCCGCACTTGCAGTTGTCTAGTTCTTCGTCGAATCCATCAAGAATCCCGTCGGTGTCGCCGTGTGGTCAAACCTATAGGTGTAGGTATAGAGGCCAAACGGCAGGATGTTCACGGTTTTTGCATAGACGACATGCGCGGTCAATGCGTTGCCGTTCTGCCTCACATCGATCAGCGCATCGGCCGGCACGTCGTTACGCTGTGCGGATTGGTGTATTCGAGCCTTTACGTTCTCGACCGGGCTGACCTTGCCGGGCAAAGCTAATCCCTGCACGACCGCCGTCATCATGTCGGTTCGCAAGCTCTCTGCCGCATATGCGACCGGCACATAGTTATATCCGGCGTGAGCTACGAGTGCTATCACAACGGCCGCAATTACGAGCTTTACGCCGGCGCTTCCGCGTTCGGCTTCGCGGCCTTTCAGT
>CAZMQR010000236.1:0-4302 GCA_964568325.1 uncultured Chloracidobacterium sp.
TCGGCCTTTACCTTGAGCAGTTCAAATGCCGATTCACGATCGCTGGCGTTGTCGTAGATGCCGGCGACAAGTGAGTTAGCGATCAGTTGCTGTCGCTGTTCAGGTGAGATCGGGCCAATATGGCCGACGGGCGGAACGACGAACGATCGGTCGACGACGGTCGGAACGCCTTTCTCATCGAGCGTTGAAATCAGCACCTCACCAACCCCGAGTTCGGTGATAACGGTCTCGGTGTCGATCTTTGGATTGACGCGGAAGGATGAGGCGGCTGCTCGGACGCCCTTTTGTTCCTGCGGTGTGTATGCCCGCAAGGCGTGCTGGACGCGATTGCCGAGCTGCGCCAGCACCTTTTCGGGAATGTCTGCCGGATTCTGCGTGACGAAGTAAACGCCGACGCCTTTTGAACGTATAAGGCGAACGACCTGCTCGACCTTTTCGACGAGTGCGGTCGGTGCGTCGGAGAACAGCAAATGTGCTTCGTCAAAAAAGAAGACAAGTTTCGGCTTGTCGAGATCACCGGCCTCGGGGAGTGATTCGAAGAGTTCGCTGAGCAGCCAGAGGAGGAACGTCGAATAGAGCTTGGGTGCCTGAACCAACTGGTCGGCGGCGAGCAGATTGAGCACGCCTTTGCCGCCGAGGGTCTGCATAAAGTCCTCAAGGCGGACGGCCGGCTCTCCAAAGAACAGGTCGCCGCCCTGTTCGTCGATCTGCAGCAGGCCGCGTTGGATAGCGCCGACCGATGCGCTCGAGACGTTGCCGTATTGCAGCGTCAGCTCGTCGGCATGCTCGCCGACGGCGGTCATCAGGGCCTGGAGGTCCTTGAGGTCGAGCAGCAGCAAACCGTTATCATCGGCCCACTTGAAGGCGATCGTCAGCACGCCTTCCTGCGTCTCGTTCAACTGCAGCAGTCGCGCCAGAAGCAGCGGGCCCATCTCGCTGACGGTCGCCCGCAACGGATGTCCTTGTTTACCAAACACATCCCAAACCGTTGCGGGAAAGCCCTCGAATGTCGGCGTGATGCCGAGAAGCTCGTTGCGAGCGTCGATCTTTGCATTGCCGCCGCCGGGCTGCGTAACGCCGGTCAGGTCGCCCTTGATGTCGGCCATAAAGACCGGAACGCCGCGAGCGCTAAAGCCCTCGGCAATGCGTTGCAATGTAACGGTCTTGCCCGTGCCCGTCGCACCGGTGATGACACCGTGTCGGTTGGACATATGTGGAAGGAGGAAAAACTCTGCCTCGGTGTTCTTAGCTACAAGTATTGGATCTGCCATAAATAATCATTTCCCACGAAAAACACGAAAAACACAAAACTGAGATTGTCTATTTTTGTGTCTTTCGTGTAGTTCGTGGGCCATTTCTAACAATTCTCGTACTTCCAATTTCTTCGCTTGCCCTCGCTGAGCCATTCGATGGTGGTTGCGAGGCGTTTGTCGCGGGTCGCCTCCGTCTTGGCCTCGGTGATCCACTCAACATACTCTTTTTTGCAGCTTGGTGGAAAGCCGTTGAATGTCTCGGCTGCTTTCTCGTTGCGTGCAAGCTGTTCGAGCAGAACATCGGGGACGACGAGCGGCTTTTTCTCCATGGAGACGGGCCTCTTGGCCTTGATGCCTTCGTCGTTGAGCCGCATTGCCTCACGGATCAGGGCCTTCATTGTTTTGTCGTCGGGAAGGTCCTTTAGAGAAGTGATCCGGCCAAAGCTGCCCATCGCGGTCTTTTCAGGGAAGCTGCCGTTCTCCATCAGCGTCTGCTTCCAAAACCCGAACGCGCAGTGCTTTTTGAACGACGCCATCGAACACAATATTCCCTTGTGATCAAAATGCGGGAAGCTCCACTTCTTTGTTTCGATCACCTCCGGGCATACGTCGTGGACGAGTTTGCGGATGTGCCGCAGGATCGGCTTGGCAAAATCCTCGGCCTTGTCTATATACGCATCGACGAACGGATCTTTGGTTGGCATAGCAGTAATATACTCCAAAAGCGTCCCGGTCGCATGGGTTTCTTCGCCCTGCAGACCGAATTTTGCGTTAGTATAACAGAAACGCACTTGCGCGCGATTTGAGTTATCAGATGCAGAAAATGTTGAGATCCACGTCCATCATCGTAGCCCTATTTGTCGTGTTTTCAAGCGGTTACGCTCAGAATAAGTTTGACGGATATTCGCTGGTCGTCGAAGCAGACATCAGCGGTGCCTGTCCCGTAAAGTATCAGCCGTCAGCGGGAAATGGCAATTCGGTTGACGTTTACATTGCAGGGACCGAGCAGCGAACGCCCGCGACAGGGCTGACCGCATGCGACGGTGCGACGAAGTCGGGGGCCAATTCGTTCAACATCAATCACACGACCGGAGCATGGTGTTTTGAGGGGCCGGAGCCTTTCTATGACGTAAAGCTGAGGAATGGCACGGTCTATCTGTGGTATCCGACGACGAAGGACACTGGCTTCTTTAATGTGAAGGATTATCGGCCCGTCGTGCGAAGCGCAGGGGCGAATCCGCAATACACGTTCTCAGATCCGGCCGACTGGACGAATACGATAAGGAACGCCATCGCCGTGATCGCCGTTCGCCAGGGCGGGACGTTGATTTTTCCCGACGGCGATTACATTGTGGGGACGCTCGACGGCAACCGCCGCGACCCTAGTTATCAGGCAATTACGCTGCCGTCGGGCATCGTTCTGCAGGGCAGCGGCGCGAATGCATCGATCCCGACTACCAATCTGCCATCGCGGCGCGGATCAACGCGGTTGCGTTTGAGACATGAGAACCAGACGATCTTTCGCATCGGCGGGTGCACTAATCATGTAACTGTCCAGAATCTCGAACTGCTCGGCAACTCGGCCCTATTTGGCGAGATGCCTAGGCAGAACCGGGGAAATTACGGTATCGAGGGGCTCGGAAAATGGATAATGAAAGGCCAAATGGGCCAGCAGGAACCGAATACGAGCCAGAGCATCAAGATAGAGAACGTGACGTTCCAAAATCTCGACAAGGGCATCTACGTCCACAACGCCAATGACGAGCGGTGCAACACGGCCGAGCAGCACTGCGGGGGCTGGCAATTCGATTATGTGCTGGTCGATCAGGGAATGTTCATCAACAACGGCACAGGCATTTGGGTCGATACCTACAATACGGATTGGAAGATAAGCAATTCATTCTTTAGCTACTCAAAGCAAAATCCGCCCGGCGACGGCATTTACCTGCAAAAGGCAGGTATCGTGCTTGTCGAGCAGACGTTCGGTGGCGGATACAACTATGGAGCGCACATCGGCGGGACATTTCTGACGATGGTGACGGGAACGTCGCTGACGGTCGTATCTTCGGGTTCGGAGCGGAGCGAGCGGAGCATTTTTACATCGCCCGTGGGCTCGATCACGTCGATGATGGTCAATGTCATTGGGAGTGTATTTGGTGACAAGATAGACCTCAACGGACGCTTTAACTACAATTCGACGGGGAATTTTTATCTTGCCAAAACGATCGATGCCGAGCCGAGCGTGACGATCAACTCGGTCGGCGACCGTTATTGTTACGATTCGCAAGTGCTGCCCGGAAGGTGTACGGACGAGCAGGGACGAAATGTCGCCAATCCCGGCCCGTTCGGCGGGCGAAGGATGTTTGAGACCGGCCGGTTTGGCGAGGACACGGGGCCGAACAAGATCGAGGGGCGGCCAAACTATTTCGGCTACAACGTCGAGATCGGCAACGGGCTGATGCAGTTTGACCCAAATATTACTTTCCGCGACATCACGGCATGGGCGGCCGGACAGGGCGTCCGGCCGAGGGTTCAAGACGGCGCGTTCCTCTATTGCAAGGATTGTCGCAAGAACTCGTCCGGTATCTGCACACAGGGCGGCAGCGGCGACGGGGCTTTTGCCAAACGCGTCGCGAGCCAGTGGCGGTGTGACTGATAAGAATCACCACGAAGGCACAAAGGACACAAAGATGAGGGCGATCTTTTCTTTGTGCCCTTTGTGCCTTTGTGGTGAAAATGCCTATAATCAATGATTTTGAGATTTAGCTCAGTATCTAACATATGAACAGTTACGTTATTTATCTAGCGCCTGCATTTGGGATCATCGGTCTTCTGGTGATGGCTTATAAATCGGCATGGGTCGGCCGTCAGGACGCCGGCGAAAAGACGATGCAGGAGCTCGCCGGGCACATTGCGGACGGCGCGATGGCATTTCTCAAGGCCGAGTGGCGCGTGCTCAGCATTTTTGTCGTGATCACGGCGGCGTTGCTGGCATATTCGGGCACGATCCATGAGGTCAACGGCCGTCAGATCCATTCGCATTGGGTTA
>CAZMQR010000237.1:0-4299 GCA_964568325.1 uncultured Chloracidobacterium sp.
ACCTACTCTCCAAGCGAACACGATCATTATGTTTCGAGCGCCTATTCGTGTCGATCGGCGTAATTCCGTTGTTGCTCTCCCTATTCGCTACCGCTCAGGTGCGACCCGTGTATGATCGCGGGTCAGTTGGATTGGCCCAGATGCTCAAGCGCCTTAACACTAATGCCAGTGTCCTGATGATAGGAGCTCATCCTGATGACGAAGACACTGCGTTGCTCGCGTATCTGGCGCGAGGCGAGAGTGCCAGAACAGCGTATCTTTCGCTTACGCGCGGTGACGGTGGGCAGAACATTATCGGCCCCGAGCTGGGCGAGTCTCTTGGCGTGATCCGGACCGAAGAGTTGCTCCAGGCCCGGCGGCTCGACGGTGCCGAGCAGTTTTTTACGCGGGCATACGATTACGGATTTTCAAAAACGCTCGATGAGGCGAAAGCGAAATGGGACGAGAAGGTCATTCTCTGTGACGCGGTCCGCGTGATTCGCACCTTTCGGCCTCTGGTCGTTGTTGCCCAGTTCTCGGGTACAGCCGGCGACGGTCACGGCCAGCATCAATTCGCGGGCTATATAGCGCCACTTGCGGTGAAGGCTGCAAACGATGGGTCGCAGTGCACCGATGCGGGAAGGGTATGGCAAGTGCAGAAGGTATACGTACGTCACGGCTTTAGAGCTGCCGGTGAGGCTCGGCTTCGTGTGAACACAGGTCGGTATGATCCGATGCTCGGCAGATCGTATTTTGAGATCGCGATGGAAGCGCGCAGCCAGCATAAGTCTCAGGAGCAGGGCGTGCTCGAACTGCGGGGTGAACAGTTCTCAGGCCTGAATCTGGTAGGCAGCCTGGCTAAAGAAACGGGCATTTTTGAGGGTATTGACACGTCCTTGACCGCCTCGGCCCGTCATCTTCCGATCTCCGCTGAAGCTCTCGTCGACTATCAGGCCGCTCTGACAGTATCTCAGAGCGAGCTCGACATCCGCTCGCCGGAGAAGATCGTGCCGCAGCTGGTGCGCGCATATTCCGTCCTGCATAACCAAGCCCAGTTGATGCGTTCCGATATCGCACGACAGATGATCGAGACAAAGCTCAAGGAGCTTTCCGAGGCTATCGTGCTTGCGTTGGGAATACAGATCGACGCTCTCGCCGATGTCGAGACCATCGTGCCCGGTGAATCTGTCTTCGTTGGAGCCAAGGCATATTCATCGCATCCCGAAATAGCCAAGGTAAAACTCATAGCCATGGCGGTACCTCCGCGGTGGACCATTGAAAATGCGGAGGCTCCGAAGACGCAATCGTCCGCATTCGTCGCCCGCGAGGTTAGTTCTGAAAGTTCATTCTTCCGTGTGACGGTTCCCGCCGACTGGCAGTTGACACAGCCTTACTGGCTCGCAGATGAGCGCGAGGGCGATATGTTCGTGTGGGTGCGAGACGCCGCATCGCACACGCTGCCGATACAGCCGCCTGAGATGCGGGTCACGGCGACGATCGATGTGATGGGCACGGAGATATCGGTCGAACGCGGGGTCGAGTACCGGTTTGCTGACGACATTCGCGGCGAGATACGGCGAAATGTCGATGTCGTCCCGAGTGTCTCGGTCGAGATGGCCAACCCGCTGATAATCGTTGCATCGTCTAACAAGCCGCAGACGAAACAGGTCGTGATGACCGTAACGAATCACTCAAAACAGCCTGTCAGAGGGCACGTTTCGCTCAACTTCGCTATGCCTGAAGAATGGCAGTACTCGGCATCGTCAACGGCTTTTGAGCTAAAACGCACGAACGAGAAGATCACGATCACGTTTGACGTGACGATTCCGGCACGCGTGCGGCCGGGCAACTACCACATCTACGGCCAAGCAATGATCGGCGAAGCCGTAGCGTCCTCGACAATGAAAACTGTTGCGTACCCGCACATTCAAACGCACCGCTTTTACCGAAGGGCGGCTGTTGATGCAAAGGTCATCGATCTCAAGACCGCCCCAGTCAAGGTCGGTTACCTCACCGGCAGCGGCGACCGCGTGCCCGAAGCGATCCGCCAAATGGGATTCGGCCTCGAAGTCATCTCCGAGAGCGAACTTGCGAACGGCAACCTCTCAAAATACGACACCATTGTCATTGGCATCCGAGCCTACCAGGTGCGTCCCGATGTGGTCGCCAATAACCAGCGGCTGCTCGATTACGCCCGCAATGGCGGGACGCTCATCGTGCAGTATCAATTGCCGGGTTACGCCCAGCAGAACCTGCCGCCGTTCCCCGTTCAGATGGGCCCGCGTGTGGCCGACGAGAACGCTGCGATGAAAGTTCTCATGCCCGGTCACCCCGTTTTCAATTTCCCCAACAAGATCGCCGCGGCAGACTTTACCGGTTGGGTGCAGGAGCGGAACCTTTACAACTTTACAAACCTACCCGCCGAATACACCGGCCTGATCGAATCGCATGACGCGGGTGAACCGGAAAACTCAGGCGGACTCGTGATTGCAAAGTTAGGCACAGGAAATTACGTCTATTGCAGCTATTCGATGTTTCGCCAACTGCCGGCGGGTGTGCCCGGAGCGTATAGGCTGTTCGCGAACCTCTTGAGCCTGCCGCGGTCAGGATCGCCATCGTGAGACTACCGCCGGTTTCGTCGGTCTCCTGTGGTTGTTCAATTGTCAAAGAACTGGCCGCCCGCTGACGCAGGCGGTTCTGACTATTCGATCACGACCAGTACATCTCCCGCTCCGACCGTGTCGCCCTCGGCGACACGAATGTCTGCGATAGTGCCGGGCTTGGGAGACTTCATTTCGTTCTGCATCTTCATCGCCTCGACGACGATTATGGCGTCGGCTTTTTCGACGGTGTTGCCGGTGGCGACAACGATGCGGACGACCTTGCCCGGCATTGCTGTCCGTATCTCGGCCTTGCCCGATGTTTCACTGTCCGTTCCGCTACCGGCCCGCAGCCGTTTTGGGTCGGTAACCCTGACTTCGAACTCCCTGCCGCGAAGCTGCACGGCAAACGCCCCCGGAGCACCTTCCGAAAGCGAGGCTTCGTGGACAACGTTGCCGTCCTTGATCAGGTAAATGCCGGCCTCGGGCTGAGAAACTTCAAGCAAGTATTCTCGCCCGTCAACCACGGCCCGGCAGTCGCGGCCGTCGCGGATGATCTCAATCCCAGGACACTCTTCGCCAACGCTTGCCTTAAGTTTCATGCCGCCGTAGAATCGCTGCGATCGACCTTGTTCGGCTGTGGCGTTACGCGCAAATAGGGTTTCAAGGCCTGCCAGCCGGCCGGGAATTTCTCGCGGGCCTCTTCGTCCGAGATCGACGGCACGATTATGCAGTCCTGGCCGTCACGCCAATTCACCGGCGTAGCGACGCTGTAGTCGGCTGTTAGCTGGAGCGAGTCGATCACGCGGAGGATCTCGTCAAAGTTCCTACCTGTCGAAGCGGGATAGGTGATCATCAGCTTGACCTTCTTGTCCGGCCCGATCACATAGACAGATCGAACGGTGAACGTGTCGTTCGCGTTCGGATGGATCATGTCGTAGAGGTCCGATACCTTTCGGTCACTGTCCGCGATCATCGGAAAATTGACCGCATGGCCCTGAGTTTCTTCGATGTCCTTTTCCCATGCGAGATGCGAATCGAGCGGGTCGACGCTAAGTCCCATGACCTTTACATTGCGTTTGTCGAATTCGGGCTTGAGCTTTGCCGCCATGCCCAGTTCGGTAGTGCATACCGGTGTATAGTCTTTCGGGTGTGAGAACAGCACGCCCCAACTGTCACCCAGCCATTCGTGAAAATTGATCGTTCCCTGCGTCGTCACGGCGGAAAAATCCGGAGCTTCATCGCCTAGTCTGATAGCCATAACCATTACCTCCAATTGCTTTTTGCAACCATTATAGCAGACGGTTGCCCCATACTACTCATCAGCCTTGTCGCCTTGGTCAGAGATCCGCTCCAACCTGAGACGCGTGACGCGCTTCTCGTCAGCCTCCAGAACCTCGACTGACAGGCCCTTTAATTCCAGCTTTTCGCCAACCCGTGGCACGTAGCCCGCCTCTGTCACTACAAGGCCGGCGACGGTCGTATAATCCTCGTTCTCTAGCTTTAGATCGAACAGGTCCTCGATCTCATCGATCTCAGTTGAGCCGGGCAATTCACACGAACCGTCGTCACGCAGTTCAAGCTCGACGATCTCTTCCTTTGTAATGTCTTCATCCTCGATCTCACCGACTATCTCCTCAAGTATGTCCTCGACCGTGACGAGGCCGGCGACGCCGCCGTATTCATCTATAACGATGGCGATCTGGACGTGATTCTGCTG
>CAZMQR010000238.1:0-4267 GCA_964568325.1 uncultured Chloracidobacterium sp.
GGGTATGTCTTTAGGCTGACCGGCGATTACGAGGCATCGCTCGACGTGACGCAGGAAGTCTTTATCAAGGTTTACAATTCGATCGCGAAATACAGCCCTGAGTACAAGTTCTCGACTTGGCTCTATCGGATAGCTCATAACGCCGCAGTCGACCACCTGAGGCGAAATTCGATCACGCCGCTGAGCCTCGAGACGGAGAACGCCGAGGGCATCTATGAGATACAGATCGAAAGCCGCACGTCGTCGCCCGAGCAGGACCGTGAACGCAAGGAGTGGCGGACCGAGATCGACGCGGTCGTGCGCTGTCTTCCGCCGGCTTATCGCGATCTGATCCTGCTCCGCCATGCTCGTGACCTGAGCTACGACGAGATCGCCGAGGTGACAGGTTTACCTCTCGGAACTGTGAAGAACCGGCTGTTTCGCGCACGCGAGATGATGCGGTCAATGTTTATCGAACGGGGCTTTAACGGTATCTAGATGAATATCGACCATCTACAACCTGACTGTCCGTCCGTCCAGATCGCGGCTTACCTTGATGGTGAACTGACGGCTGAGCGCGAGTTGGAACTCGATGTGCATTTTGCGTCGTGCCGTCTTTGCCGTGAAGAATTGAACAGCCAGAAGCAGTTCCTGCATGGCCTCGAATCGACGCTGCGGCAGGAGGCTAGCGTGGAGTTGCCAGAGGATTTCACACGGCGCCTGGTGGCGAATGCCGAGAGTTCGGTCAGCGGCCTGCGGCACCCGAGAGAACTCTACAATGCGATATTCATCACGGCGGGCCTTGCTCTTTTCGGCCTGTTCGCGGTGGGTGCCGACGCAGGCAGGCTGATTGCAGGGCTGCTGACCTTGCTCGCTCAGGCGGCAAGTGTTCTCGGTATCGTTGGGCGTATGTTCTACTCGATCTTTGTTGGTGCGGCCATTATCATCCGGTCGGTTGCGTCTCACATTGAGTCGGATTCGGCCGCGATGGCCGCCGGCGTGCTGGCACTGCTTTTGATGACGATCTGGTTTGCTTCGCGGACGGTGCTCCGCGTGCGGCGGGCCTAACCTTGTTTCTAGGCGAAGTGAGATATCTCTCGGACAAGACCATTCTCCGTTACGTCCTGCCGCGTCTGCGACTAGCGGCCTTGATAGCTGTCGCCCTCGCCGGCGGCGGCTTGCAGGCGTTCGCGGTCAGCCCGGAGATCACGGTCTCGGACGATGAATCGACCGTGATCGTCAACGATGCTCCGGAACAGGAAGTTTACGTGATCGGCAAGTCGGTCGTCGTGCACAAGCGGGCCAAAGGCGTGCTTGCCGTCGGCGGCGATATTATCGTCGAGGGCCGCGTTGAGGGCGATATCGCGGCCGTCGGTGGAAATGTCATTCAGAAGGAGCAGGCTTACGTCGGCGGCGATATCATCGTCTTTGGCGGGGCGTATAAGCCGGAGGCGGCTGAACCGCTTCGCGAACTGGGCAAAGAGACGGTTACCTTCGGTGTTTTTGAACAGGAACTTCGCGACCTCGGCAAGAACCCGTCGCAGATACTCAGCCCGAGCCTCTCGCTGAGCTTTTTTGCCCAGCGGGTGATCCTCGCGCTGTTTTGGTTCGTGGTCTCGTTGGTCATGGCCACGCTCGCTCCCGGCGCGGTCAGCCGCGCAGTCGCCCGAATAAATCTCTCTCTTCTGAAAATTTCGGCCGTAGGTGCGGCCGCAATGGTGCTGATGATCGCGCTGATGATCGCGGGTGCCCTTGTTCTGCCTGACTATCTGAGCGCGACGATCGGCCTGATGGGAGCTCTCGTACTTGTGCTCGGATACGTCTTTGGCCGCGTCGCCCTGCAAGTGAGCGCCGGCAAGCTGCTGCAGAAACACTTTCTCGGCGAGGCCAACCGGTCCGAGACATTGGCTATACTGATCGGCGTCGTTGTTTGGACCGTTCTGCTCTCGCTCCCGTATGTCTGGCTTATCTCGCTCTTCGCCATCTTCATCACCGGCATCGGCCTCGTCCTCACCGGACGGGCGACGACGCGGTGGCAAAGCTCGTAAGTCTCACGCTTGCACAATTTTACATTTCTTTACAAACAGGGCTGAACCTTCCTGTTAGAATCTTCGTCTTAGTATTGATACGCACGTGCGGCTTTTCGATTTTTCTCGGCGTATCAGATTCGGACAAAGGAAAACGACGATGATTGAACGCTTTATTGCGACTATTTTTATTTTATTTGCGTCGGCGGTGGTCTCGGTCATTTGGGGCCAGACGCCAACATCGATCAAGCCGGTATATATTGCGGGCGATCTGGTGAGTACGTCGGCCAATAGACTGACGCTTGCGGCCAAGACAGGGAATGTCGATGTTCTTACTACCGAAGCAACGGCCTATAAACGCGTTCCTCCAGACAAGCTGAGCATTGCGGCCGCGACTGACGGAAAACTCTCGGACATCAGCGTCGGCGACAAATTGACGATCTCGGCGCTGCCGACGGCTGACGGAACCGGCTTTACGGCGCGAACGGTCTATTTTTCGACGAAGGCTGACCTTGCGGCAAAGAATGCGAAAGAGGCCGAGGAATGGCGAACGCGAGGCATATCGGGGAAGGTCGTATCGGTGAATGCGGCGACCAGCCAGATCAGCATCGAGACGGGCGCACTGATGAATAAGACATCAGTGGTGATCACACCCAAGGCCGGTGCCAAGGTGCTGAGATACGCCGCGGATTCTGTTAAGTTTGCCGATGCTCGGCCGTCTTCGCTGGATGTTATCAAGCCGGGCGACCAACTGCGAGCCCTTGGCGACCGCGGTCAGGATGGAACGTCCTTTGCGGCGGAGACGGTCCTAACGGGCGGGTTTCGCCAACTGGCGGGCACCGTTGTCTCGGTAGATGCGGCCACGAAAGAAGCGGTAATAAAGGACGTTTCCACTAACAAAGACGTGGCCGTGTCATTCGGCGATGCCGTGTTCCTCAAGCGATTTCCGGAAGAGATGGTGCAGCGGCTCCTCGCGATGCAGATGGGCGGGCCGACAGGTATTCGACCGGCCGGAGCACCGGCTACGGGCGAAACGCCGGCGGCACCGGGAACGAGCGGCAGCGGGCCGCGAGGGCCGATGAATGGCGGCGGCCGCGGAGGGCTCGATGAAATGGTCGAGCGCGCCCCAAACATCACAGCCGCCGATCTCAAAGCGGGCGAGATGATCGCCATTCTTACAGGTGCGGTTGACGCGTCGCAGGCCAACCCAGGAAAGATAAAGGCGATCAAGCTGATCGCGGGCGTCGAACCATTCGTTCGCATCGCGCGAGCGGCGACAAGCAGCGGCGGGCCTCGCCGCGGGCAGGGCGTTTCCGGTGATTTCTCGATCCCCGGCCTGGATGGCACAGGATTTTAATTGATCGATCTAATACCGTCGGGTAACCCGACATCAAATATTGTTTTATGAAAAAGATAGTGTTTATTGCAGTTATCACTGCTCTGCTGGCCCAATGGTCATTTGCGCAGGCGTCCGGGAGCGTTGGCGGCCAGGTTGTGGACAGCCTCGGGGCTGTCGTCGTGGGGGCGACTGTTACGGTTGTCGCTCAAGACGGGAAGGAAAAGCAGGTCATTACCAATCCGCGCGGTGAGTATCTCATCGCAGGGCTGGTGCCGGGCAAGTACACGGTGAAGGCGATAGCGCCGAAGTTCGCGTTGTATGAGAACAGCGAGGTGGATGTCGCGTCCGGTGAGCGAAACGAATTGGTGGTCATCTTGACGGTCGCCGGTGTCGAGGAAAGTGTTGAGGTCGGCGGTGACAATGCCGTCTCCACCGATCCCGACAATAACGCCGGTGCGACCGTCCTCAAGGGCAAGGACCTCGACGCTCTGCCCGACGATCCCGATCAACTCGAAGCGGCTCTACAGGCATTGGCGGGCGCGTCTGCGGGGCCGAACGGAGGCCAGATCTTTATTGACGGCTTTACCGGCGGCCAACTTCCGCCAAAGGACTCGATACGAGAGATCAGAGTCAATCAGAACCCCTTCTCGGCCGAGTATGATCGGCTTGGGTTTGGCCGCATCGAGATATTGACCAAGCCCGGTTCGGACAAATGGCGCGGCCAGGCCTTTATGAACTTTAACGACGAGATGCTCAACTCGCGCAATCCGTTTGCGAACAATCGAGCACCGAGCCAGACGAAGTTCTACGGCGCGAATATCTCCGGGCCTATTCAGAAAGGGAGATCGTCATTTTCACTCGATTTCAGCAACCGGGACATTGATAATAACGCGATCATAAACGCCCAGATACTCGATCCGTC
>CAZMQR010000239.1:0-4248 GCA_964568325.1 uncultured Chloracidobacterium sp.
CATTCCACGCGGAGAACGGAGAGAGTTTCGCAGAGATCGGAGAGACGATCACAATGTCAAGCTGAACCATTACTACTTCCAATGTAACATTCCGGCCCACGCAGAGAACGCTGAGAGAAGACGCGGAGTTAGCTGAGTTTGTGCTATTGTTGCTTTCGAGAACGGTCAACCCGTGCTCGTGTTTTCGGCATCAAAATGCCTGCTTCTCTCATTGATCGAAACTTAGCTGTCGTGGGGAATCTTTAATGCTCATTCGCAAGCGTGGTATCAAGACTATCGGGACGGCCGTTTTGGCGGTATCGCTGTGGATGATCCCCGATCCTTCGGCCGCGCAAGATCTGGTCAATTTCGGCAGCATCACCGGCGGCGCGAGCGTTTTTGTATTCCGCGCCGCAGCTCGGGCCGTTAAGAAATTCGTCTCATCCGTAAAACCGACGCGGACCAAGGCCCAGCGGATCGACACCGTAAAAAAGGTCCGAAGGCAATTTGAGACGATCGCCAAGGTCAAGCCGAACCGCGATCGGGCCAAGGTCGTCGATCCACTCAAACTGCCCAAGAATATCAGGACGATGCCTGCGTCTGAGGGCTCCAAGCTGTTTGCCGGTGTCGGCGAGTATTATAACGGGCAGGGAGACTTTGACAAGGCGATCGGCTTCTTCCTGGACGCCGTCAATCTTGATGACAAGAATACGGCCGCAAAGGCCGGCCTGAGCGATACCTACGCGATGAAGGGCAACGACCTGCTCGTGAAGGACCAGGCGGCCCTCGCGAAGGGTTTCTTCCTGGAGGCCCTCAAATACGATGTCACGAATTCGGCGGCGTATTTCGGCCTCGCCGAGGTCTATTCTGCGCTTGACCAGTATCCCGAGGCGATAGCCAACTATGAGAAATCGCTCGAGGGCGACAAGGACCTCACGGAGATCCTTGTTCCGCTCGGCATCCTCTATTACCAGAACGGCGAGATTGAAAAGGCCGACAGCATGCTCACCAAGGCACTGGCGGCATCGGGCGAGTCGGCCGAGACGCAATTCTTCCTTGGCCTTGTCCGTTCGTCACAAGGGCGAAACGACGAGGCGGCAGTGGCCTTTAACAGGGCAAAGACCATCGATCCAAAGATGGAAGAGGCATTCTTCCAGTCAGGCGAGGTCCTTTCCCGGCTCGGTCGCCCTGCGGATGCCGTCATCGATTACAAGCGAGCCGTGGAGATGCGGCCGGCTTATTTCGAGGCTTGGCTCGGCCTCGGCGACGCGTATTACGAGGTAAAGAACTTTCCAGAGGCCGTCAACGCCTACAAGATGGCGATAAAGCTGAGGAATGACAACTGGGAAGCATACCTCGGCCTTGGCGAATCGTACCGGCAGACCGGGGAATTTAACCTCGCGAAGGCCAACTACGACAATGCCGGTACATTCCTGAAGCGGCAGAAGGACTTTAACAAGGAGACGGCCGCCGACATTTACAGCAAGATCGGTTATGTGCTGGGCCGCCAGTGTGAGATCAATATCAAGAACTTCGTCGCGTGCAATTGGGGCTCGGCCGTAAGGGCACTCGAAGAGGCGGTGCGGCTCGCCGACAATCCGCTGGACAAGGCAAATCTCGGCTGGGCCTACTACAACTATGCCCGGATGGACATCGACGCTCGCATGCCCGACGCCGCGAGGCCAAAGCTTGAACTTGCAAAGTCCAACCTTCAGGCGGCGCTGGCGACGGCAAATCAGGCTACGGCTGATGGCGTGCGGCAAAATCTCGGTGCGGTCCTCATCGACCTCGGCGACTTTGCCGGTGCGGTCGATGCATTGAAGCCGGTCGTCGAAAATCGCCCTGACTGGACGTTCTCGGCCTATGCGCTCGGCACGGCATATTTCAAGCTGAATGATTTCAACAACGCTGCGAAGGTCTTTAAGGCGGGCGTTGACAAGGATCCTGACAACGCATCGATGCTGTCGAGCCTTGGATTCTCAGAGGTCAAACGCAAGAACGGCAAAGAGGTCAAGCGCATCATCGGAAAGCTCAGAGACCTCAACCGCATTCCCGAGGCGTTGCAGTTGGAGAAAGAGGCAAAGATCGCGAAAGTGATCTAGAGCTGCGAGATCAACTTGCATTTTTGGGCGATTCGCTTGTTAAATTGAGCGGATCGCTTTTTGCATGGAACTTGATATCCAAACCAATATTCCGCTTGCACCGCTGACGACGCTCGGCATCGGCGGGCCTGCACGTTACTTTGTCCGGGCTGAGGGCGAAGAGGCGCTGGTTGCGGCCTTGCACTACGCGGAGCAGCAGGGTCTTCCGGTCTTTATCCTCGGCGGCGGAAGCAATGTACTGATTGCCGATGCGGGCTTCAATGGTCTGGTCATCCAGATCGCGATAACCGATTCAGAGTTCAGAGTTCAGAGTTCAGAGGCGGGAATATCGCAGATAACCGTCGGAGCAGGCGAGGACTGGGATGGATTCGTTGCGTGGTGCGTCGATCAGAAATTAGCCGGCGTCGAATGCCTCAGCGGTATTCCGGGCACAGTGGGCGGCACTCCCGTACAGAATGTCGGAGCATACGGACAGGAAGTCTCCAAGACGATCATTAGCGTGCAATGCTTCGATCGCGTAACTCGTGAATTTGTAACACTGTCCAATGCCGATTGCCGGTTTTCATACCGCCGCAGCATCTTTAACACGACTGAAAGGGACAGGTACATTGTAACGGCCGTAACATTTGGCCTTACAGAGGACGGCGAACCCAAAATCGAATATCCTGAGTTGGAAAAGGCCATGCATAGTTCGATCTATGCGCGCTGGGCAGGCGATACGATCAAGAACGGTCAGATCGTATCTACCGATCCGTCGTGGCTTTTTCGCTCATTGGCATATGTCCGCTATATCGTCCTGAATCTGCGCGGATCGAAATCGATGGTGATCGACGCGGATGACCCGAATTCGCGCAGCGCCGGTTCGTTCTTTAAGAATCCGATCGTTTCCGATGGCCTGTTTCGCGAGTTGAAAGGGGAATATCCTAACCTGCCGAGCTTTCCCGCGGACAATAATTGCGTAAAGGTCCCTGCCGCATGGCTCATTGAGAACGCCGGTTTCAGGAAGGGCTTTGCACTCGGCAACGCCGGGATTTCTGCGAATCACTCACTTGCCTTGATAAATCGCGGCGGAGCGACAGCGACGGAATTGATAGCGTTGAAGGAGAGGATCCAGGCCGCCGTGAGCGAACGATTTGGCATCGACCTGATGCCGGAGCCGCTCCTGATCGGCTTCTCGCCGAGCGAAGATTAGTCACCATCGCCGCTTGTCGGTATAATCGAGCGTTTGAACACATGCCACGCCGCGACGATATCCATAAGATCCTGATCATCGGTTCCGGGCCAATTGTCATCGGGCAGGCTTGCGAATTTGATTATTCCGGAACGCAGGCATGCCGCGCTTTGAAAAGCGAAGGTTACGAGGTCGTGCTGGTCAACTCCAACCCGGCGACGATCATGACCGACCCTGAGATCGCCGACAAGACCTATATCGAGCCGCTTACCGTCGAGGCCGTCACCGCAATTATCGAGAAAGAACGTCCCGACGCCGTCCTGCCGACCGTCGGCGGCCAGACGGGGCTGAACCTGTCGGTCGAGCTTTACGAGCGCGGTGTCCTCGACAAATTCGGCGTCAAGATGATCGGCGCCAATATCGACGCTATCCGCATCGGTGAGGATCGCGAACTGTTCAAGAAGGCGATGGACGAGATCGGCGTGCCGAGCTGCCGCGGCGGCTTTGCACACACTTGGGAAGAGGCCCGCGAGATCGTCGAAATGACCGGCTATCCCGCGATCGTTCGTCCGGCCTTCACACTCGGCGGCACCGGCGGCGGAACAGCCTACAATCCCGAGGAATTCGAGGAAATAGCGAGAAACG
Organism: uncultured Chloracidobacterium sp.; assembly: GCA_964568325.1. GTDB lineage: Bacteria > Acidobacteriota > Blastocatellia > Pyrinomonadales > Pyrinomonadaceae > OLB17. The sequence continues at coordinate 3,898 of CAZMQR010000239.1, forward strand.
GCCTGGCGGCGTCGCCCGTTTCGCAGATCCTCGTTGAGGAATCGATCCTCGGCTGGAAAGAATACGAGCTTGAGGTGATGCGTGACCTCAATGACAACGTCGTCATTATCTGCTCCATCGAGAACTTTGACCCGATGGGCGTGCACACGGGCGATTCGATCACGGTCGCGCCGGCACAGACGCTCACTGATGTCGAATATCAGCGCCTGCGCGATATGTCGAAAGCGTGCATTCGCAAGGTCGGCGTCGAAACGGGCGGCTCGAACATTCAATTCGCGGTCAATCCCGAGAACGGCGACGTCCGCAGCATCGAGATGAATCCTCGCGTGTCGCGCTCGTCCGCGTTGGCCT
>CAZMQR010000240.1:0-4231 GCA_964568325.1 uncultured Chloracidobacterium sp.
CGATAGCCGTCAAAGCCGAAGCGGCCCGTCAGAAGGCCCTTTTTCTGCTGTTCAAACATCCCGCGATACGACGTGACGCGATTATCGAACGTCGTCCCGACCTCGCCGTCGGCGAGTTCCTGGTGCCGGTAGCGGCTGATGTCGAACGTGAATTTTGCCGACGTTATAAAGGCGTCGAGGTCAGTCAGGCCGCCCGTGAATTTGACGTTGTGCCGGTGCATGCGCAGGCTCCGCTCCTCAGCGTCGGGCTCAAAGATATCGAGCGGAATGCCGTAGCGGTTGCGATAGTAGCTGTAATTTGTGCTGAAAAAGGCCCTTTTTCCAAATACGGCGATGCCACCGTTGCCGGTCGCGTTTCGCGTAAACGTGTTCTCGACGGTACCAAAATCGCCGCCGGCATTATAGTCACTCGTTCGCTGCGTGCCGGCATTGCCCCAAAACATCCAGCATTTTGTGCCATATTCGAGGCCGCCGCTCGCGGCACCCTGCGAGTTGTTTGTGCCCGCGATGCCCGAAAAATAACCGCGAAATCCCGGATGTGCGCCCTCGTCATGTCCGCTTACGGCATTGACCACGCCGCCGATGGCGTTGCTGCCGTAGAGCAGCGTCGCAGGCCCCTTGACAACCTCAATGCGGTCGACCGACAGCGTATCGACGGGCTCGGAGTGATCGCCCGATTGCGAACCAAGCGAGCCAACGCGCACACCGTCGGTCGAGACCAGCACTCGGTCGCCGTCGAATCCGCGTATCACGGGACGGCTCGATCCGCCGCCGCCCGTCCGTTTGGCAACGCCGGCCTGATCATCAAGCACGTCGCCGAGTCCGACGGCGGCGCGGGTCGCGATCTCGCTCGAATTTAGTGTGGCGACCGATGCGATCGATTCAAATGTCGATTGTTCACTGCCGCTGGCCGTTACGGTCACACTCGCCTTTAGCCCCGCGAGCTGCAGCCGAATATCGACCGTAACCGCTGCACCGGCCGCAACAATCACCGTCTTGCGAGCGTCGTCAAATCCCTCCTGATGGGCAACCAGCGTGTACCGGCCGGCCGGCACGTCGGCAAATACGTAATGGCCATCCTTATCGGTCAATGCCGTTCGTTTAAGCTCGACGATCTGTATCGCAACCTGATGCAGCACCGTGTTTTCACCGTCGAGATATACGGTGCCCGCGACGGTGCCCGCCGATTGGGTGAGGCCAATTGAAGCAAACGCAGGTAAAAGAAACACTAGTAGAAAGATCTTGTTCATTATTCCTCCAAACTCGTCCGGCGTGAAGCCGGTAAAAACCAAAGACACGCAGGCTGGCAGCCTGCGTCCCGACGCGTTTGTTCTTCGGTCTAAGCGAGTTGTGGAGGGCGAAAATGAGGATCGGGCGGCCGTGTGAGGCCGTCAGCCGTGTGGTACAGCAGCACCTGTCGATCGGCCGCCGACAAAAGGGCGGCCTCAACAAAAACTCCCGCCAGCGTGACCGGCGGCATCAGGTCGTGAGCGACGTTTGCCATCCGTTGGTCACGGCCTCGGCTGCCGCCGCACACCACCAATGACCGGCACGGGTCGTCGCGATGTTCTTCGGCAACAGAGACAGCGGCTGAATTCGCGGTGGAATTATTTATGTGAACCGCCGTGTGCAAGCCCCATTCGGCAAGCAGAAACAGCAGAAATGCCGCCGCCACGAAGCGCCGCCTCAGCTTCTGCCGATCTGTCGATGGCCAGTGCACACGTCGATGATAACGCGAGCTGCATTTTGCCCGCAAGGTCCCATCTTCGCGATACAGGGCGCGATCTTTGATGTTTTGTATCGACAAAACAGGACAAATCGTCGCTAAAAAGACTGATTGTATCTACGGTTTTGGCGTTTGTAAGGGTGAGCCGCGGGCCGCGAAGCGTGACCGGGTGTATGTCTCGCTGTGCCCGGAGGGAAATATCGTCTTTAACAGGTACGCGTTCGAGGCACTTGGGCAGCCTGCAAATGTGGTGCTCCTGTTTGACGAGAAGACGAGCGCTATCGGCCTGAGGGCTGCCTCGCTCGAGGCGCGAAATGGATTCAGGGTGCGGACCACGTCGCGCGGCTCGACAAAGGTCGTCCATTGCAGCCGCTTTTTGCGCGAAACGGGCGTAAAGATCGAGCGAACCGCCAGCTTTCCAACCGCAACCGTCGAGCACGGCGTGCTGATACTCGAGCTAAAATACCGCGTCCCCACGCCCCGGCCCCACCGCCGCAAACCTGTGACGCCTGTCAGGACGCGATATTAGACCGGCACCGGCACACCAAGGCCGAAGGCCCACTCGGGGACGAACACCACGGGTTTAGGACACTACCCGGCGAAACCTCGTCAAAACAGAGGATTGACTTCTCGGCGAGATTAGTCTAATTTACTAACAATTTACCTTCGATGGGCTGATTCCTAACGCTCTTGTCAGGTTCGCTTTTGGTGGCTCCCATAATATCTGAAGGTAAATTTACGAGTCCCGATCCTGACATAAGATCAGCGTCAGAAATCACCAGCATTGGTCGGCGAGGCGACTTGATGCAGCGCATCTCTGAACAGCAGATACTCTCCGCGATCAACTCATTCTACGCGGCGGCGCAAGTATCGACTCGCGAGGCCTGGCTCGAGGCGTGGAAACAACTGGCCGTGATCTTTCGATCGGGCTGCGGCGGATTTGTGTTCTTCCGTCGCGGCGAGCCCGTTAATACGGCCACCATTGTCGATCTAAGCCCCACCCTTCTCGATGCATATTTTAAGACGCATGAGTCAAAGAGTCTCCTCCGCAAGAAAATGGCGACCCTAAAGGTGGGCGAAAGTTTCAATCGGCAAGAACATATATCCGATAGCGAATTCGTAAAGACCGAGATCTACGAGGACTTTTACAAACCTGCGGGGATCTTTCACGTCGAGTATCATGTGTTTCTTCTCAAACGGGGAGTACACGCGAGCGTTATCTTCACGCGGCCTGAGGGTGAGGCCAATTTTGATGAGGAAGATCGAACTGCTATACGCGTCCTGCTGCCGCACCTGGAGCGCGCATTTCAGCTTTATGCCAGCCACCAGGAAGGCGAGATCAAGGGCAGCGTGATGGCGACATTATTTGACCGCATCGCGACGAACATCATTGTTACTGATAACGAACTCAAGGTGACCTACTTCAACAAGGGGGCGGAAGAGTTGCTTGCCCGACGCGACGGTATCGAAATTGACGGCAACGGACGGCTGCGCACACACGAACGCGCTCAAGGGCTTCTGCTCTGCAAACATATCAAATCGGCCTGCCGTGGCAAAGGTGATGACGACGGTGACATCATATTGATCTCGCGTCCATCAGGCGCCCGGCCGCTAGGAGTTCTGGTCGCTCCCGATCGCAGCGCGTCGAAAGAGAGTCTCGTCGATGAGCGATACGCCCTGCTCTTTATCTCCGACCCCGAACAATCGCCCCAGGCCGTCGATGACGTGCTGATAAAGATGTACGGACTGACGCGGGCCGAGGCCCGCTTTTGCGCGCTCCTCGCAGAGGTCAACGACCTCAAAGCCGTGTGCGATATGCTCGATGTGCGCATTAGTACGGGCCGCACGCACCTGCGGAATATCTTTGCCAAGACCGGGACAAACCGGCAGGCCGCCCTAATACGGCTCATTCTCAGCGGCCCGGCAGCCCAATAGCAGTTCGCTAAAACCTCATCCATTTGGAGGATGACGGCAAACCCCGCCAGGCGTAGCATTCTACAAGTTTAGTTACAGATTCGATCTGCTGTTCATCGAGGGCCGGCCAGGTCAACCCTTCCGATACGGATCGGACCAGGTTCCCCGGCTGGTACTCGACGAAGCGATTCCAGGCTTCCCGTCTCGAGATATTCGTGAAAGCTTTGACGCCTCCCGCAAGGTCGGTCTGTCATCAAGGAGGGTCGCTTTTGGTGACGCTTGAAGATCCGGCCGGTAATTCGAGGTACCGGCCGGATGCAGGCCCACCATTATTGAAACGGAACGTCTCAGAGTAGTGAGGCCACGCAACCACGCATTCTAGACATTCCGTTTCTCTTTTTCAACTGGAGGGAAATCTGAGGTCGATCTGTCCTCGGCAGGCTGACGGGAATTCGAGCCCATCCGCCCAACAGACATACCTCACTTTTCCATTGACTGCGTGCCGACGCGCGGGAAACTCACCTCCACCCCGCACCGCCGCACGCTAACACTGGCCGACAAGGCCAGAAGGAGAAGATTCGGTATGTCAAA
>CAZMQR010000241.1:0-4213 GCA_964568325.1 uncultured Chloracidobacterium sp.
TTGCGTCAGTTCGATCTCGCATCGTCTGGCGTTTTTGAGATTTTGGGATAGATGAGCAAACGGGATTATTACGAGGTTCTTGGGGTAGCGAAGACGGCCGGGGAGGCTGAGATCAAGCGCGCTTATCGGGCGTTGGCGGTGCAGTATCATCCGGACAAGAATCCGGGCGATCATGCGGCTGAGGAGAAGTTCAAAGAGGCGGCAGAGGCGTATGCCGTGCTGTCGGACCCGCAAAAGCGGGCGGCGTTTGACCGGTTTGGTCATCAGGGCGTCGGCGCCGGTGCGGGCGGATTTGGGTTTGATCCGGGATTTTCGAATATCGAGGACATCTTTGAGATGTTCGGGTTTGGCAGCGATGTTTTCGGAGGTCGCGGCGGGCGTCGGACGACGGTTCAGCGCGGCTCGGACCTGAGATACGATCTTGAGATCACTTTGGAAGAGGCGGCGACGGGCAAGGATGAGAAGCTCCGGATTCCGCGTCTTGAGACCTGCGACGAATGCTCGGGCTCAGGAGCCGAGAAAGGGACGCACGCTGAGAATTGCGTGACCTGCGGCGGCAGTGGGCAGACGCGTTATCAGCAGGGCTTTTTCAGCGTGATGCGCACCTGCTCAAATTGTCGCGGCAAGGGCCAGATCATCAAATCGCCGTGCCCGAAATGCTCGGGCCAGGGCCGCACCGAAAAAGAGAAAACGATCGAGATCAAGATCCCTGCGGGCGTCGAGACCGGCAGTCGGCTGCGTGTCACCGGCGAGGGCGAAGCGGGCGTCGGTGGCGGCCCGTCGGGCGACCTCTTTATTGTGCTTCACGTCAAGGAACACGAACAGTTTGAACGCCAGGGTGCCGACCTCTACTCCGCGGTTCCGGTGACATTCGCTCAGGCCGCGTTGGGAGCCGATATTCAGGTCCGCACGCTCGACGGCGAAGAGGAATTAAAGGTCCCTGCGGGCACGCAGACCGGCACGGTCTTTCGCGTGAAGGGCAAGGGCATGCCAAACCTCGGCGGCCGCGGCCACGGTGACCTGTTTGTCGCCGTCACACTCGTCACGCCCAAATCGCTTACAAAAGAACAGCGGGCCCTGCTCGAACAGCTTGCCGAGATCGAGGATGCGGATTTCTCAGATCAGTCGTTTATCGACAAGGTCAGAAACATTTTTGGGTAATGCACAGTGCGTTGTTAATGCACAATGCAGAACGCACAATGCACAATGAAGGGGCTTCCTTCATTGTGCATTTTGCATTGTGAATTGTGCATTATCCGAGTTTCGCTTTCACCGCTTCGCTGACAGCCCTGCCATCGGCGGTCTTGCCGGCGAGTTTGGCGAGGGCGGTTTTCATCACGTTGCCCATGTCTTTCATTGACGTGGCACCGGTTTCCGCGACCGCGGCATCGACCGCGGCGGCTATCTCGTCAGCGGTGGCAGCCTGCGGCAGATAAGCCTCGATCACGGCGATCTCGGCAGCCTCTTTCTCGGCAAGCTCCGCGCGGCCGGCATTTTCATATTGTTCGATCGAATCGCGCCGCTGCTTGACGAGCGTTTGCAGGGCTTTGGTCACTTCGTCGTCCGTTAGCTCGCCGCCTTTGTCGATCTGTTTGTTCATCAACGCCGCTTTGACCATTCGCAGCGTGTCACGCTTACCGGCATCCTGCGACTTCATGGCTGCCGTAAGATCGGCCATGATCTGGTCTCTTAGTCCCATAAAGCAAGTCTAGCAAAGAAAACGATGAACGTTCACCTCGACGTTTGTTTCGGCAGTAGATCAGATGTATGATTCCCGATCATGCCTCGAAGGATCTCGTCCCTTCTGACATTCCTGCTCAAGGTTTCGGTCCCGGTCGGGATCGTGCTCGGAGTATTGATCTTCATATACCCTGAGCGAAACGCGGGCGCGGGCGTCATAGTTGTAATGTCGGTCTTTATTGCTCTCGTCGCAGCCTATGGCATATGGCTCCATTGGCCGATCAAACAGGTTCGTGTCGACGACGATAATCTCTACGTCTCGAACTACAAGAGTGAGATCGTCGTCCCGCTTGGCGAGATCGAAAATGTGACGGAATTCATCTTATCGGAGCCCCGTCGGGTAACGATACACCTTCGCAACGATACCGAGTTTGGGCGAAAGATCGTATTCCTCGCCCCGTACCGGGCGTTCGCATTTCTCTCGCCGCATCCGATCGTTGATGAACTGATCCAAATGTCGGTTCGTAAGACGCTTCAATAGACAATCGACAATTGAGGATAGAGAATGGAGAATGGCCTGAGTATTTTCCATCGTTCTCACTTGTCCGTTATGAAGATTCGTTGGCGTTTTGGCATCATTGCGGGGTTGTTTCTCGCTGTGTTTTCGCTGTATCCGCAGATGAAGATGATCTATCTTCGCGGCGCGGAGTGGAACGGCCATTATGCCTATAACGACATCGATGAGGTCGCATACGCGGCTTATCTCAAGGCCCTGGTCGACGGTCGGCCGAGGAAAAACGACCCTTATACGGGGCGTGACGATTCGGCGGACGCGCCGCAGCCGGAATCGCTGTTTTCGATACAGTTTGCCGCGCCGTATTCGATAGCTCTGCCCGCGAGGCTGCTCGGCGTGCCCGTGACGTGGGCGATGACCATTTCGGGCGCCGTCGCGGCATTCCTGACGGCGTTGGCGATATTTTGGCTGATAAGGAAGATCAGCGATGACGACTGGTTCGCCATGGGCGGCAGCCTCGTGGTGCTCGCGGGTGGTGCGATATTCGCGGGCGAAGGCGCGATCGGCGAGATCCTGGATACGAGCTACGCATATCCGTATTTCCCGGGCTTTCGTCGGTACGTGCCCGCGATGGCTTTCCCGGCGTTCTTTATTTTGGCCGGGTTGGTTTGGAAGTTGGTGTCAGTACCACCTGCGGTAGCGGGTGGTTTAACTGACGAGTTGAGTTCCCGTGACGTTCAACCACCCGCCATCGCAGGTGGTTCTGACTGGCTCACGATCTCATTGTCCGTCGTTGCCTTTACCTACACCGTTTTTTCTTACTTTTACGTCTGGACGACCGCCGTTGCGTGGCTTGGTTGTGTCGGCATCATTTGGCTTGTTGTGCGGCCAGAGGGCGTTTGGAAGGACGTTCGGACTCTCATATTTCTCGCCGTCGGATGCGTCGCGGCGTTGGTGCCCTATGCGTACCTGCTCTCGAAACGCTCGCACACGATGGACGACGTCCAGATGGTCGTCAACACGCGGGCACTCGACCTGACGCGGCCTCCGGAACTGATCGCGATATTGGTCCTAATTGTATTGGCGGGCGGCCTGTTATCCGGGCTTCTTGAAACACGAGATCGCGCTGTGCTGTTTACGGCCTCGCTCGCGTTGGCCGTGATCGTCGTCTTTAATCAGCAGATCATCACCGGCCGATCGCTGCAGCCGATCCATTATCAGGTGTTTATAGGCAACTATGTCGCCGGCCTTGCTCTGGTCTTGACGTGCGGCTTGATCTGGCGACGGACGGCGTTGACGAGGGGCGTTGTTGGCCATGTGGCCGTCGGTGTAATGGCGCTGGCTGCCGCAGGTTGGGGATTTGTCGAGTGTCACTATACGGTGCGGATACTCGACGACGTCAATGTCATCAGGGACGAGGCATTACCCGCAGCACGGCGGCTAACCGAGCTTGATGCGAACGATCCCGGCCGTCACCGCAAGGTGGTACTCCATCTGGGCATCGCCGAGGCCGATGACCTGCCGACGATCGCTCCGCAATCGGTCTTGTGGGCACGGCACCAGCACGTCTTTGCCGGCGTCACGACGCAGGAGAACAAGGAGCGGTATTACCAACTCTTGTATTACCAGGGTGTGCGGCCGCGACAGCTTGCCGACGGAATGAAGCATGGTAATGATTTCGTCTCGATGATCGCGCTGTTCGGCTGGGGACGGCATACTGACAGGCTAAATTCAGAATCAAAGCCGCTTACGTATGGTGAGATCGATGCGGAGGCCATGAACTACGACAAGTATGCGCGCGAATTCGATCCGACACAGAATGGGGCCGTTCGGCTCGACTATCTGGTCGCCCCGAACGAGGCGAACGTGTTTTTTGACAATATCGATAAGTGGTACGTCCGCGACGCGGGCGAAGCTTGCGGAAAATATGTCGTTTTCAGGCTGACGCCGCGTGTGCAATAAAAAAAAAGACCGCCACGCGGGCGGTCAACTGATATTACTAGAAAAAAATAAGTACTG
>CAZMQR010000242.1:0-4200 GCA_964568325.1 uncultured Chloracidobacterium sp.
GGGTTCAAATCCCGTACCGGATACCATCTTTATCGGCCAAACGGGCATCATATCGGTTAGTACCAATTCGCTCGCCAGCAGAGCGATTTTTGTTTTTGTGATGATGAAAAGATTCGTTCTCGCGGGGTTCCTGATAAGCCTAACCGTCTCGCTTGGCTCCGCGCAGAATACGCGCCCGTCGGGTGCAGTCCTTGTCCTCCCGTTCGCTAATCGTTCAACAAACCGCGAGTCGAACTGGATCGGCGAGAGTTTTGCAGAATCGCTGGCCGACCTGCTGAGTAATAAGGGCCTTCGCGTGCTCTCAAATCAGGAGCGCAAAGTTATTCAGCGTGAGATGCGGGTACCGGACGCCTCCGTTCCCTCGATAGCTACATCCCTAAGGATCGCCCAGCGAGCAGGCGCTACGCTGTTGATAATTGGCGACTACGATCTGCTGCCCGAAGCGGACGGAGCGGCGTCGAGTATCATTGTGAACGCGCGAGTTGTTCGCGCAAGCGGCACGATCGTTAGCGAGGATTTTCCCGAAGGGCGACGCATCGGGTTCAACATCAGCGATGCGACCAAGAATCTACCCCGAATTCAGGGTGAGCTTGCATGGGAGATACTCTATCGCATCGACAAAGTCATTTACGGACGGGACAAGAACCAGTTCCCGTTCATGAAGAACAACTTCATCGCCGAAGCGGAATCGAAGGTCCCTTCGCGAGCGCTCGAGGCCTTTGTCAAGGCCCTTACCACATCGCGATCAAACGCATCAGCTCGCGAGATCTATCTTAAGAATGCGATCCGTGAATACAAACTCGAGCGTCCGGAAGACACCTACGCGGACGCTGCCCTCGAACTGGGCCATTTCTACGCCGCTCAAGGACGAAAAGCTGATTCTGTGGAGGCCTTTAATGATGTGATCCAGGGAGTCGAGGCTTGTCGACAGCAGGCACCCGGCAACAAGATCGCCAGCAACTGTAACGAAGATGCCTATGTCGAGGCTGCGTTTTTCTCGGGTCTCCAGGCTATGCAGGACCGCAATTTTGAGGTCGCCCTCGGCACGTTGACTCCGATCTACAGATCGCTTGAGACCGAGAGCATCGCAAATATGCTAGGCGTGCTGAATGTTGAGGCCGCCAGGGCACAGAAGAAGGATCAGGGCAAATCTGAAGCTTACCTCATCGAGGGAACGAAGTTCCTTAAGCTCGCTGCTGAATCGACGACTAATCGTGCGAACTACAAGTTCAACTATGGCGTCGCGGAGTTTCTCCGGGGCAACTATGCGGCGTCGAGAAAAGCGCTCGAAGCGGCGATCTACCTTAACTCAAAAGACGGTGACGCACATTTTTTACTTGCGCGTGTGCTTGAGTTACTGAATGACCCGCACTCGGCCGTCATAGACAATTCTGCAAGGCAATTGCTCGATCCGGAAAAATCCTACGCGCGACTTCTGGTCGATTGGCAAAAGTCAAAGAGTATCGCGGGCATCTCGCTTAGGTTCGATGACCCGAGCAGGGAGGACTTTGTGGCTGAAATACTAAGCCGAAAACGTAAGGACGGTGGCGAAGTTCCTCAAGTATCCGAAACCGATGCGAAGCTGGCAGAAGCCCGTGACCTCGTCAAGAAGGGTCGTGACGACGAAGCAGTTGTCGCTCTTAACGGCCTGCTTCTCAGAGAGCCAATGAATGCGGAGGTGTACCTTCTATTGGGAAAGGTCAACATGCGGCGGGGCGAACTCGATCGGGCGATCAGCTACTTTAAGACTGCGACGTTCTGGGACAATCGCACCGTCGAAGCCTACGTTGCGCTAGTCAAGATCTATGTCGAACGTAAAGACTGCCAGCAGGCCAAGACCTACGCCGCACAGGCCAACGAGGCATTACCTTCGGTGGACCCCAGTAAAGTAGAACTCGAAACCCTGAAAATCGAAGTAGGTGCACTTCAGCGTCTGGTCGATAAATGTTCCATTTAGTGCGCGGGGTTAGTTCCAGGTTCAAGGTTCCAAGCTCAAAGGTGTAAAGCCAGTACCTTTCCAAAATTATTATTGCGATGAAAGCCCGTAAACACGGGCCTTTTCTTTTTGTAGTCCTTTGAACTTTGAACTTTGAATTCAGAACTTGTGAGTTTGGCACGCCATATGCTTTATACATTCACGGCTAGCTTGATGAAGTTGATCAAGACCCCGCCGCCAACTCTACTCCGAGCGCGGTTTGCCACTGTGCTCTAACACCTTCCGAGCGTTCCTTCAGTTGTCCTACCCTATCGAGCCCGGCCCCCAAGGCCGGGCTCGCCTTATTTTATCGGTACTTTGTAGGGTTGTTAGAGAATCGCGCGTTTTCGTTCATTTTGAATAGTAATCATCAAGCATTTGTCTATCAGTATCGTCATACTGACCTGTTCCGCCGCCAGACTCGCAATAAATGACATACCGCGTCAGCCGACGGTGACAAAATTTGTCGCTTTCTGACCGAATGTCGGTCAGGTTGGCAGCCAAATGAAACGCAGAGATCGCGGAGAACGCCGAGAACGGACCTCTTGTTGTATTCTCTGCGGCCTCTGCGATCTCTGCGTTGAAAATGGAGCTTCATTGGTATCATGTCGATATGGGATTAGCCCTTCGACGGATCGTGCCGACCTGGCAAAACGCGTTGCTCGCGCTCGTTGCGGCGGGGCTGTTGATCCTCGCATTCCCTGATTTTGAATGGTGGTGGACAGCGTGGTTTGCGTTGGTGCCGCTGATGTGGGCGATCGAACGGGAAAAGGCTTCGACGTTAAAGTCCTTCCTGCTCGGTTGGCTGTTTGGGACGGCGTTCTTTTTTGGGACGTGCTGGTGGTTGACTTACGCCCCGATCCATTACGCCGCGGTGCCGTGGCCGATAGCTTATCTGCTCATTCTGATCGCCTGCCTTGGAGCGGGCGTATTTCCGGGGATATTTGCCGCAATACTGTCGATCCTACTCCGCCGCTTCGGCTCGTGGGCGTTCCTCGCCGCGCCGGTTGTTTGGGTGTTTAGCGAGTTTTTGCGGTATTGGGTGACGGGGAATAACTGGAACGCGGTTGGGTATTCGCAAGCGTTTAGTGGAAACTGTCTGCTCGGTCTCGCGCCAATTGGCGGAATTGAGATCATTTCATTTCTCGTCATCGCTGGACTGCCTATTTTACAAGTAGCCTTCGCAGTCATGGCCACGTTGGCTTATAGGATTGGCTTTATCGAGGGGCCTGTAGCGGATGGACCAGATTCATTGTTTAGGCCGATCCCGCGAGCGGAAAGCGTTTTCACGATCGTCATTTTTTCTGCTCTAATAACCTCCGCGCTTCTTATCAGTTTTTTTCTCTTTTCACCCGCCACGGAACGATCCGCCATCCCTGTGTCGAAACTTGTCGCCGTACAGCCAAACGTGCCGATGTCCGGGCTAGATTCCCGTAGCCTCGAAATACTCCGCCAACGTCAGGTCGATCTTGCCGAAGCCGAGATCGATCAGTTACGATCCACGAACAACGAACTACCAACAACGGTCGTCTTGCCCGAATCGCCGATGAACTTTATGTACAACGACGACCGGGAGTTTCAGAAGTTTATCGGTGATTTTGCGAGGCGGAATAATGTGAGCGTGCTGTTCAATTCTGCAGAGCCTGACGCGACGAATGGGAAGTATTTCAATTCCGCCGTGATGGTCGGGCCGGATGGAAAGAAGCTCGATCAGTACGACAAGCTTTACCTGCTGCCGTTTGGCGAGGCCGTACCGCGGCCGCTGGACGGGATCATGCCGGGTTTTGTCGGGAATTTTTCGTATGGGCGCGAATACGACCTGCTGCCGGTCGGCGACGCGAAGGCGGGGGTGATGATCTGTTTTGAATCGCACTTTGGCCAGCTCTCGCGTGAATATGTTCGCAACGGCGCCGATGTGATCATCGAGATGACCAACGACGGCTACCTCGGCCCGACGCCTGTGCTGCGACAGCACCTCGCGAACGCGGTTTTTCGTGCCGTTGAGACCAATCGCCCCGTTTTACGCGTCACAAATGTCGGAATTACGGCCTATATCACCGAGAACGGCAACGTTCTCGACCCGCTTCCGTCGTATCAGGAAGGCACCCGCGTCTGGACCGTCTCAAGAAGCGACGGTTCGCAGACGTTCTATGTGAGATACGGCGACTGGTTTGCGTGGTTGTGTACGGTGGTAACGATGGGACTGGTGATATTCGGGATAGGAA
>CAZMQR010000243.1:0-4152 GCA_964568325.1 uncultured Chloracidobacterium sp.
ATGCGGAATTTGGGTATCAAATAGGTGCTAATGAAGAAGATATGATGCTAAGCAAGGTCCGATCGAGATTCGTAACGGGAGCAGCTACCGCCGTCATCGCGGTGGTAATGCTGACCGGTTGTCCGCAGCGCCCGGCAGGCAATGTGCAGGCCCCGGCTGAAAAGCGACGGGTCGGTGAACGTCGGGCAACCTTCGTCGCGGCGGGCGACCTGATGCTGTCGCGTGGAGTATCGGCGGCGATGGATCGTGCAGGCTCGGCCGATCTTCCGTTCCGTCCGCTTGCTGACCTGCTGGCGTCGAGCGACTTTAACTTCGCCAATCTCGAATGCCCGATCTCGGGCAACGATCGCATCCGCGGCAAAGGCCTCGTGTTTAATGCCCGCACCGACCAGGCAGCCGTGATCAAGAAGTTCAACTTCAAGCTTGTGAACCTGGCGAACAATCACGCGATGGACCAAGGGGCCAACGGCCTCAGGTTCACCCAAAAATACCTGGACGAGCTTGGTGTCGCCCACGTTGGCGTCGGTGGCGCGGGACGTGAATGGGAGCCGCAGATCGTGGAGGCAAACGGCCTGCGGATCGCGTTCATAGGGGCATCGTATGCAACCGTAAATGACAACGGAGCCACGCGGAACACTGATCTCGTTGCCCGTATCGAGGATCACGACCGTCTGGCCGCAGCAGTCAAAAGCGCTCAGGCGATCAGCGATCTCGTGGTCGTGACGATGCACGCCGGCGTGGAATATACGCGAAAGCCACATGCGCCACAGGTCGATTTTGCCCACGCCGCCATCGACGCCGGTGCCGACATCGTGATCGGAGCCCATCCGCATTGGATCCAAACGACCGAATGGTATCGCGACCGGCCGATCTTCTATTCACTCGGCAACTTCATTTTCGACCAGCGCGACACGGAAACAAAGAAGGGCCTTGTTCTCCGTGTTTCTGCCGTCCTTAGCGAGACGGCGGCCCGGGCCTCCATTGATCAGATCGAACTGATCCCCATAAAGATCGACGGGGTCACACCACGCAGAGCTAACCCCGACGAATCGACATCCATCCTGAGAAGCATCGGCCTCGATGAACCAATAATGAAGGGCAGGCTTTAGACCGTCAGTGTTTTACGGGAAAGCCGCGTTTGATCATCAAGGCATCGACGTTGGGGTCGCGGCCGCGGAAATTGCGATACATTTGGGCCTGGTCGAAAGTGTTCCCGACCGAGAAGATATACTTCTTCAGCCTCGCTGCTACGGCCTTGTCATAAGGGCCTTTGCCTTCTGTGAACGCGCCATAAGCATCAGCCGTCAGAACGTCCGACCATAGGTAGCTGTAATAGCCTGCCGAGTAGCTGTCGCTTGAGAATAGGTGGCCAAACTGCGGCAGCCGATGGCGCATCACAAGCTCGTGAGGCATGCCGAGCGAGGCCAGCGTGTCCTTTTCGAACTGGTCGATGTTGATATTGCTCGGATCGGCCAGATGCAGTTTCATATCGACCAGCGCGCTCGATAGATATTCAGTCGTCGCGAAGCCCTGGTTAAACGTCGCCGTCCGCTTCACTTTGTCCACCAGAGCCTGCGGAATCGGCTTGCCTGTCTGATAGTGGAGTGCATATTTTTGCAGGACCTCGGGCGTAGCGAGCCAGTGTTCGAGAAGCTGCGAAGGGAACTCGACAAAATCTCGTGCCGTAGCCGTGCCTGACACCGACGGATAGGTGACATTGGATGACAGCCCGTGTAGCGCATGGCCGAACTCGTGAAACATCGTGGTCGCGTCGTCCCACGAGATCAACACCGGCTCGCCTGGTTTCCCTTTAACAAAGTTTGAATTATTAGAGACGATCGTCTTTACGTCGCCATCGACGCGAGACTGGCTCCGATAGGCATTCATCCATGCACCGGACCGCTTGCCGTCACGTGCGTAGGGGTCGAAGTACCAAAGGCCGATGTGCTTGCCGGTGGTCTTGTCCTTAACTTCATACACCGTAACGTCCGGGTGGAACACGGGCACGTCCTTGATGGGTGAGAAGCTAAAATTGAATAGCTCGCCGGCGACGAAGAACATCGCTTCGCGCATCTTGTCGAGTTGTAGATACGGCTTGATCTCATTTTGGTCGAGGTCGAATTTCTCTTTTCGGACCTTTTCCATATAGAAGCGATAATCCCACGGCTCTATCTTGATGCCGGCCTTTTCCTTGTCGGCGAGGGCCTGCATGTCGGCGACCTCTTCCTTGACGCGGGCGACGGCCGCGGGCCAAACGCGTTCCATAAGCTTCATCGCGTTCTCAGGGGTCTTAGCCATCTGCGGCTCAAGCCGCCAGTGTGCGTGCGTGGCGAAGCCCAGCAATTTGGCGCGTTCGGCACGCAGCTTGAGGATCTCCTGTATCGTCGCGTTATTGTCACGAGCGTCACCATTGTCACCGCGATTGACGAACATTCGCCATACTTTCTCGCGCAGGCCGCGGTTCTCGGAATACGTCAGGAACGGATCGACCGACGAACGGGTGTTACGAATGATCCAGGCATTCTCGATCTTTTTCGACGCGGCCGCAGCGGCTGCTGAATCACGCAGGGATTGCGGCAGGCCGGCCAGGTCTGATTCGTCTTTGATAGTGACGTAAACCTGACCCTCGTCGCCGAGCAGGTTCTGGCTAAACTTGGTAAAGAGGCCCGCAAGTGATTGATTTATCTGAGAAAGCCGAGCTTTTTGTTCCGGTCCCAGCTTTGCTCCCTGACGAACAAAATTTGTGTAGTAAAGCCACGTCAGGCGATACCGCTCGCCTTTGGCCTTCTTGTTCTTGCTCTCGGCGTTGTAAACCGCCGCGATACGTTTGAAGAGGGCGTCGTTCTGCGTGATCTTGTCATTGTGGGCCGCAAGCTTAGGGTCCATCTCGGTCTCGACGGCAGCGAATTCATCATTGTTCATATTGCCGCCCCAGATACCGTAGATCGTAGAGACGCGGTCAAGCATAGCTCCCGATCGCTCCATTGCGACGATGGTATTCTCAAACGTCGGTTTGGCGGGGTTGTTGGCGATCGCATCGACCTCTTTCAGGTTCTCGGCCATCCCCGCTTCGAGCGCCGGCTTAAAATCCGCGATCTTGACCTTATCGAACGGCGGGACGCCGCCGTAGGGGCCCGTCCACTTTTCCGTAAGTGGGTTCGTGGCCGGTACCTCGACTGCGGCCGCTGTTTTCTCAGCCAGATTGTTCATTAGGGTTCCAACACCCGCCACCGCGAGCAATAGCAGACTGATAATAGAGCGAATTGACATGTTTCGGGAACTCTCCTCGTGGAATAGATGAATTTCCTGATCTTGCGGATGCTGCAATAAAAATGTTTCGGCTCCCGCATCCGTGAGGCCGCCGCCAGGCCCAAATACAAAGGCGACCGTAAGGCCGCCAATCTATCCAAATGGTACACCCGGCATGATTCGAACATGCGACCTCTTGATTCGTAGTCAAGCACTCTATCCAGCTGAGCTACGGGTGCACAAGCTGAATAGTAAGACTACAAATCACGGGCTATCGTGTCAAGCATTTGGCGTCGGCAAGCGGCTCGGGCCAATATCTATTCGTTACATGATCTTCTCCAGCGACTCGCCAAAGACAATGTCCGTGACCTTCTGCCCTGTGGTGCTTCAGGTCAGATAACGTCACGGTATGTCGGATTTGTCGAGTTTCAGCACCACCCTACTCGTCTTAGCAGCCCCGGGACAAATGGCACAAATGCGCCACACAGCGAACACACCTTCTCACAAACTGTCATACCTTGAAACACTGTAACTAGCTGTATTCATTACCTTTAACCAGCCAATCAGCCTGTTTGTTTTGTTTCAAAACAAAAAAAATAATTCGCCATTTTTCTGCATCTCGATCCGCAAACTAAGCCCTCGAACTCGTATGTTACGAAGCCTGAATATCGAACCGTGCCATGCGTTGCACAGTTCGCATAACGTAGCATACAAATTGCATCCTGTCAAGCAATTTTGATCTGTGTAACATTCAGTCTACGAGAAACCCAGATGAATGGATCGAATATAGCAGAATCGCAGCATTGACCCCATCCGCAACCATCGGCTCGTGATAGCCGTATTCGAGTTTGAGTTTGTCTGTCGTTCCCGGCGTGGTTCCCAAAGCGATCTGCGTCGGCTGGA
>CAZMQR010000244.1:0-4105 GCA_964568325.1 uncultured Chloracidobacterium sp.
TCATTTCGATTCAAACGAGCCGGGAGATAATGTGCGGCGACGTTTTGAGATCTTAACCGCGAAAGTACGAAAAGCCGGAAATAATTCGTTAGCGTTCGTGTCATTCGCGGCTAAACTCTTACGCACTCGCCGCGTTTGATGAACTGGCCGTCGCCTTGCTTGCCTGTGTGCTCGCCGCCGTCGATAACGACGCGGCCGCGTGAGAGGACCGTTTCGACCTTGCCTTTGATCGTCCAGCCTTCGTAGGAGGAATAGTCGACGTTCATGTGTTCGTGCTCGACGCCGAATGTAGTTTCACCATTGGGGTCGAAGATGACGATGTCTGCGTCGGAACCGATGGCGATAGTGCCTTTCTTTGGGAACATGCCGAACATCTTCGCGGCAGCCGTTGACGTGAGTTCGACAAAGCGGTTAAGTGAAATTCGATTTTCGACAACTCCGCCGTTGTAGATAAGTGCGAGACGATTTTCAACGCCGGGAGCGCCGTTCGGGATCTTTGTAAAATCGCCAAGGCCGAGTTCCTTTTGCTCTTTCATACAGAACGGGCAATGGTCGGTGGAGATGACCTGCAGGTCGTCCATCTTGAGGCCTTTCCAAAGCTCGCCGCAGTTGTGTTTCTCCCTGAGCGGCGGCGTCATCACAAATTTCGCCCCGTCCCACCCGTCGCCGTAGTCGTCTATCGAATGAAAAAGATATTGTGGACACGTCTCGGCAAAGGCCGGAATGCCGCGGTCTCTTGCCTGGCGAACCTGATTCAGAGCGTCGGTGCAGCTAAGGTGAACAATGTAAACCGGCGACTCGGCCATCTCGGCAATTGCGATGGCACGATGAACGCCTTCGGCCTCGGCTATGGTTGGGCGTGTCAAAGCATGGTATTTCGGAGCCGTTCTTCCGTCGGCCAAAAATCGCTTAATGATTTCATTTATGACGATGCCGTTCTCGGCATGCATGCAAACCAGCCCGCCGCGTTTCCCAGCCGCAGACATCGCACGAAAGATCGTTGCGTCGTCCGCCAAAAACACGCCCGGATACGCCATAAACAGCTTGAACGACGAAATCCCTTCGTCGATCAGCCGATACATCTCCTTCTCATCGCCGTCTTCGAAATCGGTCGTTATGAGGTGGAATCCGTAGTCGATGCAGGTCTTTCCTTCGGCTTTCTTGTGCCAGGCATCAACGCCCGAGGTCATTGATTCGCCCTTCGTCTGCACCGCAAAATCAATGATCGTCGTCGTCCCGCCGTGCGCCGCCGCCCGCGTGCCGGTAAAAAAATCATCGCTGGACGAGGTCCCGCCAAACGGCAGCTCCATATGCGTATGCGGATCGATCCCGCCGGGAATCACGAGTTTGCCCGACGCGTCGATCACAACATCGGCTTCCATGTCCAGCATCTTGCCGATGGTCGTCACCGTCTCGCCATCGATAAAAATATCCGCCGCATAGTCGTCAACCGCCGTCAAGACACGTCCGCTTTTAATCAGGGTTCTCATAAGCTAAACGGGCCAATTTCGGTAGGCCTTTGAAAAAACCGCAACAAACACAATCGCTATCGCAATGATAAGGAATCCCAACGAAACCGCGTAGATCAGACCAAACCATCGGAGAACGACCAGCCCGATAGGCAAAACGATAGCAAACAGTAACGCACTCTTCACGAACCATGCCACAAATCTTAGGGACTTTATCGAAAGCCTATGCCTCATCTCTTGAGATGGCTTCCCGAATAGCTTCAAGATGCTTCAATCCGGGAATATCCTTTTCACGCCCTGCCGCCGCCTTTGCGGCAATAAGCCCATCAACCGAAAGAACATTCACATTGAATCCCCAAAGTTCAAACTTTTGCGAACTCGCCAGTACTTCCGGAAAACCTCCCAGGCCAATTACCTCAGATAGAAGGTCGATGTCGCCGATGCTCGTATCAAGCGTGAAGACGGAGGCGTTCGATAGTGTGGACGCATCCCAAATGAACGGTAACTCTTTTGGAAAGCCTCGCAGTCTCGGCTTGAAAGGAGCCAACGCCGTCGCGATCTTCACCAGGTTATCTTTCGCTCGAGAATAGGCAAAATCTATGTCGTAAGTAATGTATGCGGCAGAATGGATCGATAGAGCAACTCCTCCGATAACAACAAAATCGACGTGGTTCGCTGCCATTGCGACGATCGCTTTCTCTACATCGATCATTTATTTGGAATGCGCTGTTTCTCGACCTCGCGTCGTAATCTGTCAAAGCCTATCATCGCAGATTGCAGTTTCTTGATGCGCTGTTCGGGCGTTAGCCTCAAATTCTCCACGATCAAAGTCAGATCAATCCCGAAGTCTCTCGCCTCGGCGATCTTGCTCCCGGGACGCGGGTTTAGCAATTTTTCCTCGGGCGTTCTCATGATTCTATTTTAGCTCAAAATGATCTCAACAGAGTGCTAAACCGGCATCCAGAGAGTCGATCAACTGATCGACAGTGTCGTTCGTCGTATTCAGCATCAGGCCTGTTCGAATGACGTTGCCGTAGAGGCCGCCTTTGCCGATGAGGACGCCGCGGCGTTTGGTCTCTTCGAAGACTTTTAGGACGGCTTCGGGATTTGGCTCTTTGGTTTTTGGGTCTTTGACGAGTTCGATGGCCTGCATTATGCCCATACCGCGGACATCGCCGATGATGGGGTATTTTTGCTGGAGTTCGAGCAAGCGGTCGTGGAAATAATCGCCCACCACGCGACAGTTTGTGCGGAGGTCGTCTTCTTCGATGACTTTAACCACCGCGAGGCCAACGGCACACGAAACAGGATTGCCGCCAAAGGTCGAGAATGTCAGTCCGGGAAATGCTTTGGCGACTTCCTCCGTCGCGATCGTCCAGCCGATGGGCACACCGTTGCCCATACCCTTGGCGGATGTGATCATGTCTGGCTCGACGCCGTAATGCTCGATGCCAAACCATTTGTCGCCCGTGCGGCCCCACGCCGTTTGCACCTCATCTGAGATAAAGAGCCCGCCGTGGACCTTCGTGATCTCGTGAACGCGTTTGAAATAATCCTTTGGCGGCACGATGAAGCCGCCTGCGCCGAGGATCGTCTCGGACATAAATGCCGCGATCTCGCCCGTGGTCGTTGTCCTGATCAATTCCTCGACGTCGTTCGCACACGCGAGGCCGCAATTATCGGGCGTCGCATTGAACGGGCACCGGTAACAGTAAGGCGCATGAGCGTGAACAAAGCCGGCCATCTGCGAGCCGATGGGCTTCCACGTGGACTGCCCGACTGTCGAGAGTGCGGTCGCCGAGCGGCCGGCGTAGCTGTGCCGGAGGACAACGATCTCATTACGGCCCGTCGCGAGCTTTGCGGCGAGCACGGCGGTATCGTCGGCTTCGGTGCCGCTGTTTGTGAAGAACGACCTCTTCAGTTTGCCGGGCGTGATCTCGGCGAGCTTCTCAGCCAGGTCGCCCTGCGGCCCGTTGGCGTAGAGCGTCGAACCGTGTGCAAATGTGTTCACCTGATCGATCCATGCCTTGGTGACGCGTGGCTCGCCGTGGCCGAGGCTCACGGTCAACACGCCGCCAAAGCAATCGAGATACTCGTTGCCGGCGTCGTCCCAAACCTTTTCGCCCTCGCCTTTTACGATGGCGATAGGCTCCTGGTAATACATTGCCACAGCCGGAAAAAGGAACTCACGATGCTTCTCGATAGCACCCTTCAGCGACGATCTCTGTTCTGCTTGACTCATAATCTTTCACTCACAAAAAACACGAAATATGACAAAAACGGTAGCTAATTCTACTCCATTTTTGCACGTTTAGTGCCTTTCGAGGTTGGAATTTATCGCCGGACTCGCCTAATTCGTGGCCTTCGCGGGAGCGTTGACCTCTTTGATGCGCTGCCGGGCGTAGTTGTGATACTGCCCGTTCTCGCTACTAACCTTTTCGTAGGCGGCGATCGCCTCGGCTTTTTTCCCTGCGATGCGGTATGCCTCGCCGATGCCGTATTGTGCCTCGGCCGATTCTTTGGCGGAAATGCCCTTGAGTGCGAGTACTTTCTGATACTGTGCGACGGCCGTTTCGGTGGCACCGACGACTTTCAACTGCTGGAAAAACTCTCCGAAGGAGATCAGTATCTTGATC
>CAZMQR010000245.1:0-4095 GCA_964568325.1 uncultured Chloracidobacterium sp.
AGGAGGGACGCGAACTTCGCCTTGTCGCCTCCGGCGCGCAGGCACCCGAGGGCCAGCGACATCTGCTCGTCCCGGGTGAGGTTGGCCTCCCCCGACTCGGCGGGACCCTCGCAGCCCAGTTCGCGCGCTACCTCGAGGGCCTCCGAGCGAGAGACGGTGGGCTGCTGAAGGTAGCCCAGCATGACGTAGTTGCCGGCGTCGCGTTTGGCCAGTCGGGCACTGCGGCGCCTAGCGGAAATGCGAATGCCAATGGTTCGGGCAATGGGGCCGCCGTGCCGGCGAGAACCGCCAAGATCGAGCTCCCGCCGGAGAAGATGCGGCCGGTCGTGATCGCGAAAGCCGCGAAGATGCCGGTCATCGACGGTCGTCTTGACGACGAGGTCTGGCAGCAGGCAGCGGTGCTAAAGGATTTTTATCAGGTATATCCCGGCGACAACACTGCCCCGTCAAAGCCCACCGAGGTCTATCTCCTTTACGACGAAAAGAACCTTTATGTAGCATTCAAGTGCTGGGACGACCGAGACAAGATCCGTGCGACGGTCGCGAAGAGGGACAGTGTCTTCAATGAGGATAACGTCCGCATGTGGCTCGATACGTATAACGACCAGCGTCGGGCTTATGTCATCGGGTTCAATCCGCTCGGCATCCAGCAGGACGGTATCCTTACTGAAGGGGCCGGGGCCGACTTCTCCGTCGATATCCTGATGGAATCAAAGGGCGTGATCGAGGATTGGGGCTGGTCCGTCGAGGCCATGATCCCATTCAAATCGCTTCGCTACACTGCCGGAAAGGGCAAACTGTGGGGATTTAACGTCGCGAGAGAGATCGACAGGCTCAACGGCGAGTCTGACCAGTGGCTGCCCGATGACCGGAATGTCTCGGGCTTTCTGATCAAGCATGGCAAGATCACCGGTCTCGACGACATCAAATACGAGCGAACGCTCGAGCTCGTGCCAAGCGTTACCATTTCCGAAACGGGACGCAAAATGCGCACCATCCCAAGGCATCTGCTAACGCCGACGTCTATTGATCCGGGCAGATTTGTCAATCAGGCGATCAAGCCCGAGTTTGGCCTTAATTTGAAATACACTATCACCCCGAGCATTACGCTCGATGCGGCGATCAATCCTGACTTTGCCGAGATCGAGGCAGACGCGCCGGTGATCACCGCGAATCAGCGATTCCCGATATTCTTCGAGGAAAAGCGTCCGTTCTTTCTCGAAGGCGTAGATATCTTTCGGTCGCCGTTCCAGGTCTTCTACTCGCGAAACATCGTCGATCCCGACGTCGCCGTTAAGCTCACGGGCAAGACCGGCAAGACGTCGTTCGGCATTCTGGCGGCAACCGACAAGGCCCCGGGAAATTACTCGGATGAAGAAAAGGCCGACCCGCAGATCCGGCCGCGGATCGACGAATTCATTGGAAAGAACGCTACGTTCGCAGTCGTGCGGTTGAAACGCGATTTCGGTTCGGAGAATAATATCGGCTTCTTTGGGACCTATCGATCATTTCCGGAGCAGAAGAACATCCTCGCCAGCATTGACGGGCGTTTCAAGCTCAATCCAAAAATGGTCTCGCAGTTCCAACTGATCGGGACAAATTCGAAACGCTGCTTCTTTGACCCGATCTTCGAGCCTACGCTGAATCCGGGCCAGGCGGCGGTCAACTCTGCGACGTGCGGCGGCGGCACATATAATGGCGTCACCGTTCAGGGCAGCCCGTTCAATCAGTACCGGACAGGCAACGGCCTCGGTTACTATGCCAATCTCGACTACACCACTGAGCGCTACGGCTGGTTTGTCGAGGCGAGCGGCCGGACAAAATACTACCGAGCAGACGCCGGATTCACACGGCAGACAGATACTCACAACATCTTCTTCTTCAACCGCGTCTCGTCCAAATCGAAGCCCGACGCCAGGATCATCCGCACGCAGTGGAACCAGATGGGCGGCTATAATTACGACGGTCAAGGCCGTCTGCAGGGCTGGAATGCACAGTCAGAGACCAGCTTCAATCTTCAGCGGCAGACCTTCGTTCGGTTCGAGGCCGGAACGGGCCGTGAAAAGATCTATGAGGAAGAGTTTGGCCTAAGGCGCTCGCCGACGCGGCCATATGGAACATTCCTCGGCGAACCGTTCCGTTCCGTTTCGCAGCAGTGGGTATCGGGCGGGCTGGACCAAACGGTCAATAAACATTTCAACTACGGCGTATTTGCCGGTGCCATTCGCAACGCCCTTGACTACTTCTACTTCGAGTTTTCGCCTGCCGCGAATACCGTCTTGCAGAATCCGGGCCCTGCCCTGCAGTTTGACGCCAGGGTTTTTGCCGAGGTCAAGCCTGTCGATGCGTTCCGCGCGTCGATCAGTTACTCAAAACGACGGCTGGTGCGCAACGACAATAAGGTCATCAGCCTTGATTCTGACCTCGTCACGATCCGCTCGACTTATCAGTTTTCGCGGTTCGTATTTACGAGATTCCGGCTGGACTATGACGACCAGTCAAACGGCTTTAGCGGGCAGGCCCTTTTCGGTTGGAACCCGAGCCCGGGCACGGCGTTCTATGTGGGCTATAACGACGCTTTCAAGTATAACGGCCTGAGCGACTTTACCGGTCACTACGAGCCCGGATTTAACCGGTCATCGCGGACTTTCTTCATCAGGGCGTCATACTTGTTCCGAAAGAGCTTTTAGCCCCGGTTCCTCCTTGTTCATTGCCTAGGCGACGGATATCGCGTCCGTCGTCATTTTTTTACTTAAACACTTTATTAATATTTTTAAGCAAGAAACTATTGCAATTTCTCAGATTATGCTATATAACCGTTGATGTTATTGTATTTCCGCTAATTCCGGCCAAACTAGGAGAAACAGAATGAAGTTAAGCAACCTTTTGAAGATGGGTCTATGCGGCGTCCTGCTATTCGCGGCTTCCGCCATCGACACGATGGCCCAGAAGGCAAATGAGACGAGTTCGGCACCGTTCGCGATACAGCGAGGCTATCGGACGGGATATTCGGACGGCTACATGGCCGGATACAGGGATTCGATCGACAGAATTGCCCGGAATTATGGCCGCCATGCGGAGTATGGCAAAGCAGACCGTGCATACAGCAAGGACTATGGCACGATCGCCGAATATCGAGACGGCTATCAGCAGGGCTTTGAGGCGGGCTATGACACGGGATTTGATCGCCGTTCATTTGAGGCCACCCTGCCCGCAAGCCTCGCGAAACGCGGCGTTGTGGTCGGCGATAACAAGGAATTGGTCGCCCAGACAGCACCGATCAGAACGTCCTCGACGACCGAGCCCGTCAGGATCAACAATGAGGAGGAGCAGCCGACAAGCTCTAAGGACCAGCCTGACAGCGCATACCAGAGCTATCAGGGCGCAACGATAGTGATTCCCAAAGAAACAGAATTGCTCCTCGAGTTAGACAGTGATCTCAGCACTCAGCAGTCGCGTGAGGGTGACACATTCGTGGCCCGCGTCGTTGGGCCGAGTGAGATCGCCGGCGCCACGGTCGAAGGCCGCGTGTCGAAGGTCAAGTCGCCGGGCCGCATCAAGCGCCGTAGCGAGATGGTGCTGTCGTTTGACCGTATCGTGCTTACCGACAATCGGTGGAGCAACTTCGCCGCCGTCCTGACTGAGGTCATGCCCGTCAAAGGCGACAACATCAAGCGCGTCGATAACGAAGGCACCGCCATCGGGCAGAGCTCGCTCAAGGGCGACGCGATCAAGGTCGGCGGAGCGACCGGAGCCGGCGCGATAGCCGGTGCAATAATCGGCGGCCCGGTCGGAGCGGCCGTCGGTGCTGGCGTTGGAGCTGCCTTTGGCGTCGGTGCCATCGTCATCGAACGCGGCAAGCACATTCGCCTCAACCGCAATCAGCAGCTGAGGATCAGGACCTCGTACGAGACACGAATAAGATGACCGATAGAATGCCTCCTGTTTTTTTTCGGCCGCGGCTTACCACCGCGGCCTTTTTTTTTGTGGCTTGCCGGTCTATTTGCGGAGCGGTTTGCTGCTCCGTGAACGCTCCCCAAACTTTTGCGGCTTGCCGCCGCCTAAACTGCAGCAGCGGCAAGCCGCGGATAGATC
>CAZMQR010000246.1:0-4095 GCA_964568325.1 uncultured Chloracidobacterium sp.
CCGCCACCCAAACCGACCGCACAGTCCAATGGGGCCTCGCCGGCGACATTCCGGTGCCGACTTACTATAGGAGGTAGGAAGCGATGAAACGAACCTCTTTTTTGCTTTTTTTGATATTTCTATTGTCGCTGGGCCGTGTTGTCGGGCAACAGCATACAGAAAACAAGGCGGATCAGGTGTTGCGCGGCTCGGGCCGGGTAAATGCCTCGTCACTTGGTATGGAGATAGACATTCCGCTCGGCAGCTATCCGGGCCGTGGTATCAATATTCCGGTCAATCTGAGCTATTCGTCCAAAGTATGGCGCATGGAATATGTAACCCAGATGCCCGGAGTAAATAATCCGGAAAACTGCCGCTCGATAAACAATCCGATGTATGCGGAAAACTCGGCCGCCGGCTGGACAACAAGCATGGCCGTGCCGTATATCGAATATACCGGCTTCGATAATCCTTACAATGCTGAGGGTTATCCGGCGGGAAGCGAAGAAGGCCTTTGTCTGCCGGAACCGCCACCGCCGCCGCCGGGCGGTCTTGTCTTGATAAAGCGAATCTCCATCCGGCTTCCAAATGGAGAAACACATGAGCTGAGAGACGCGTCGGGAAATGCCGTCGGCAACTTCCCGGAGAGTTTTGACGGAACCTATTACGCAGTGGATGGGTCGAATATCAAGTTTGTCCAGCAGGTATCGACCGGCATCTACCGCTTGCAGATGCCCGATGGTTCTCATTACGATCTGGCATCGACCTATGGCCCATTGGGTCTCGCAACCATTAGAAAAGCGGTTACGTTCACGGATCGCAACGGCAACTTTACCTCCTACAACGAACCCACGACGCAACACCCAAACGGTTACTGGACAGACACGTTGGGCAAGATCATCGAGGTCCCTTTTGGGCTTTCCGCACCTTCGGCGCCCACAACGCAGACATATGCGATGCCGGGAATGACGAGCAACTATACATTCCGTTGGAAGAAATTGAAGAATACGACGGCCGCCGAGAGCGCCCTGACCGATTTTGATCTGCCGCTGAAGTATTGGGGCGACAAGTATTTGAGCAACGGTCAGTGGCAAACTCGCCCATTCGGCGAAAGCCTGTTTATCTCCGAATGGGATGCCTGGGTGATCAAGATAAATGCTCAATTCAACCCGGTGGTCCTGACTGACATCGAACTGCCGACCGGTCAGAAATATACGTTCACATATGACGTTTACGGACGGATCGAACGAATATACTATCCCACGGGTGCGGAGGAAAGGTTTGAGTATGCCGTTGTGGCGATGCTTGGCAACTCAGACGAGACCGATATCAACGCCCAAACGAACTTTGGTGTCGTCAACCGCCAATTGTATGTTGACGCAGGCCAGGGTCCGCTGTTGGAATGGACATATTCTGCACAACGGGTTGCATCGAACGGTTACAAGGTGACTACCACGATGCCGGATCTTACAACGAGCGAGCGGTTCCTCCATCGCAGTTCCTTGAATGTGGGAATCGGCACGTTTGGGTTTGATACGGTGTTAGCCGGAATGCCCTATGAGGAAACGACGATCTCAAGCACGGGGCACACTGTCGGCAGAAAGCTGACGACATGGACGTTTAGCGAGCCTGTTGACGGGCGCGAGTGGCATCCGCGTGTCGATAAAGAGGAATCACGCATCTACGATCTGGCCGGGAACGGTATATCGGCGACGGCGACGTTTGAATACGAAGGCAATCTGAGTCTCCCTGAGACGCCGGTGTTGATGAGGAAATCGTCGCAATACGGCTTTGTCGCGGTCGGCGCTCCGCTTCCGTCAAATCCGGTCAAGGTGTCGGAGAGCACATTTTTGATAAGCGACCCTAATTATGCGGGCGTAAAGAGCTATTACACGGCTCAGAACATGATCGCTCTGGTTACGGCATCTCAGATAAAGGACGGCGCGGGAACAGTCGTCAGCCGAAACGAAATGGTCTATGACGAATCGGGACGCTCGCCCGGCTATCGGGGCAATCCGACAAGTCTGAGAGTTTGGGATAGCACGAAGGGCCTTGTTACGAATACGAGCGCCTATATTTCGACGAGCGCGCGGTTCGACACATACGGCAACCAGTACGAATCGACGGACGCAAAGGGCAACACGACCACGACAACCTTTGACCCGACGCATCATGCGTTTCCGATTGAGGTCACGTCACCGGTTCCCGATCCTTCAAATACGCACGGTTCGAACTCATCCTTTGTGACGGCCGCGACGTTCAATTACGAGACTGGACTGCCGCTCACCAATACGGATGCGAACGGGCTTGAAACGCGGATCGAATACGATCCCGTTACCTTGCGGCCCTTGAACACAAAAACGTACTACGACGATGTGCAGGTCGGCTCGACCGCAGAGACGATCTATCACGACGAGCCGAACAACTATTGGGTAAAGAACCGCACCCAGATCGACGAAAACAAATGGGCGGAGACGATCACATACTTTGACGGACTTGGCCGCGCGTGGAAAACGGAGGAGGTGAATTCAAACGGCAATATCTTTGTCGAGAAAGAGTTCGACGCCGAGGGCCGCGTCAAGCGTGTTTCAAATCCATTCCGTGAGAATGAGACGAAGTACTGGACGACAAACGTGTATGACGAAGCCAGCCGCGTAAAAGAAGTGACCTTGCAGGACGGCGCCACGATAAAGACCGATTACGGCGTCTCGGTCACCGCACCGATCGGTGTTACAAAACAGATCACCGACCAGGCTGGAAAGAAACGCAAAGGCATATCGGACGCGCTTGGCAGAATGATTCGCGTTGTCGAGGATCCGTCGGGACAAGCTCTGAATACAGATTACGTATTCGATACGCTAGGCAATCTTCGGAAGACGACGCAGGGTGTGCAGAACAGATATTTCATGCACGACAGTCTCGGCAGATTGTTGTATGCAAAGCAGCCCGAACAGGACACACGCTCGGCGTTCGTCGCGACCGATCCGGTGACCGGCAACACGGCGTGGTCGGTGAAGTATGTTTATGACGACAACTCGAACATCACCTCGACGACGGATGCGAGAAATGTTTCGGTCACGGCGACCTACGACAACCTGAACCGTTTGAAAGTGAGGGATTATTCGGACACGACGCCGGATGTGAGTTTCTATTACGACGGGAGAGGTTTGGGCTCTGTACCCGCTTTCTCGAACGGGAAGACGACAAAAGTAACAAGCTCGGTCTCGGAAACAAGGTACACGAGCTTCGACAATCTCGGCCGGCTTCTTACCCATCAGCAGATCACCGACGGACAGACCTACAACACCGCTTACACATACAACCTTTCGGGAGCATTGGTCGAGGAAACTTATCCTTCGGGAAGGGTTGTTAGAAACACACTCGATCAGAACGGCGATCTTTCGCAGGTGCAGAGCAAGAAGAATGCCAACTACGGGTTCTTTGCCTACGCGAAAGGGCTGGCGTACGATTCGGCCGGGAATGTGAAAAAGATGCAGCTCGGGAACGGGCGTTGGGAGACGAGCGTTTACAACAACCGGCTGCAGATCACGCAGATAGGTTTAGGCACGACGGATGTCGATCAGAATCAACTAAAGCTCGAACTCTCATATGGTGCGAACACTCAGAATAACGGAAGCCTCAGAGAGCAGAAGATCACGGTTCCGGGGATCGCGAACCCGTTCATCCAAACATATACCTACGACGATCTGAATAGATTGCAGGTCGCGGAAGAAAAGGTTAATCAGCAGACGACGTGGAAGCAAACTTTCACCATAGATCGCTACGGCAATCGCGAGTTTGATGCCGCCAATACGACGACTCTCGGCAGTTGCCCGCAGGTCGTCTGCAACCCCGACATCAGTCCTGAAACAAACCGCCTCGTTGGTTACGGGTTCGATGCAAATGGCAACGTAACGCAGGACGCCGAGGGCAAACGGTTTGGCTATGATGCAGAAAATCATCAGAAAGAGTTTTTCGTCGCTGGAAACAGCTCAACCGATCCGGATGCGACTCACAGCTACGACGGGGATGGTCGCAGGGTAAAGAAAATTTCATCAACCGAGACCACCGTTTTTGTTTACAACGCGAGCGGGCAACTTGTGGCGGAGTACTCAA
>CAZMQR010000247.1:0-4083 GCA_964568325.1 uncultured Chloracidobacterium sp.
GATCTATTACGCCCCGAACAACGCGGTGATCGTGCTGTCGGGATCATTTGATGCGGACGAGGCAAAGGCGTTGATCGAGACTTACTTTGGCGACATTCCGTCGCAGGCTCTGCCGCCGGAACTCGATGTCACCGAACCGACCGAGGTTGCCGACAATTACCGTGAATGGCACGATCCGCTGGCGCCGTTTCCCGCGTTTTTGATCGGCTGGAAGATACCGCCGAGGCGGTCGCCGGATTTTAACGCGCTGTATCTCGCCGGAAAAGTTTTGTACGACGGCGACAGCTCGCGGCTGTATCAGAAGCTGGTCAAGGGCGAAGAGAGCGTTATCCAACTGTTTGGTTTTACCGACGAGCGTCGCGGGCCTTCGAGTATCTTTGTCGGAGCGATACCGAAGCCCGACAAGGACCTCAGCAAGATCCGCGAGACGATCATGCAGGAGATACAGGCCATCGCCGCCCACGGCCCGACCGCGGAGGAGATGGAAAAGATCGAGAACCAGTTGGTGAATGATTCGGTGCGGATGCGGCAGTCTTCGATGTCGCGGGCACAGGCGATCGCGGAATACGCGTTGTATGACGGCGACCCTAAACTGATCAACACCGACCTCGACGAACTCCTCGCCGTCACCGCCGAACAGATCCGCCACGCCGTCGGCGTTTATCTAAACACCGACAACCGTGCGCTTCTCGATGTCGTGCCGGCCGGCCAGGGCTAGGCGAAATGAGATATGAGATATGAGATATGAGATGTGAGAGATGAAAGGCAATATTCTGAAGGAAAGATCGTATGCGCTTGCCCTCAGGGTTGTGAACCTCTCGCGTCATCTTATTGAGCAGAAGAAGGAATTCATCTTGTCGAAGCAGATATTGCGTTCCGGAACGTCAATCGGAGCAAATATCGAAGAGGCATACCAAGGAGAATCAAAATTAGATTTCATTCATAAGTTGGCAATCGCGAATAAGGAAGCATTTGAGACATACTATTGGCTGCGACTGCTTCGTGACAGCAAGCTGCTTACTGAGAAACAGGCTGAATCGATCCTGAGTGAATGCGACGAGATTCAGCGGATGCTTGTTGCCGCGATCAAAACCGCGAAAGCTCGAAAGTAACTTCTCATATCTCACATCTCATATCTCATATGGACACATATCGCAAGAATCCTCCAACACCTTTAGCTCCGGTGGCATTTGAGATAGGTCGGCCGACGACGGCGACGCTGGACAATGGGCTGCGCGTTGTTGTCTTTGAGAATAAGCGGCTGCCGCTGGTGAGCTATCGGCTGGCGTTCTTTTCGGGCGACATTCACGACCCGAAAGGATCGACCGGGCTGACCTCGGCAATTGCGGCGCAGATAACCGAAGGAACGGAGAACTACACGAGCCTGCAGCTTGCGGACAAGGTCGAGCGGCTGGGCGCATCGCTCCACGCCAGCGCGTCGGATGATTTTACGATAGTTTCGGCGTCGGCTCTTTCGCTTTATTCTTCAGAGATGCTCGATCTGATGGCCGAGGCCGTGCTCCGGCCGACGTTTCCTGAAGAGGAGCTTGACCTCTACCGCCGAAATACCGTCGAACACTTAAAATTCCAACGTTCGCAGCCGCCGTTCCTCGCAGGCGAGCAGGCGGCGAGGCTGCTTTACGGTAAGCATCCATATGCGACGATCTCGCCGAGTGCCGCCGACGTAGAAAAGCTCGACAGGGAAGCGCTGGCAAAGTTTCACGCCGCGATGCTCGTCCCGAACAACGCAATGCTCATTGCTGTCGGCGACATTGATGCCGACGAATTCGTGACGGAACTGACCGAGCACTTTGGCGGCTGGCAGCCCGGTGCGGCGGCGACGCATTCATTCGCAGATATACCGCCCCGTGACCGACGCACACTCACGATCGTCGACCGTCCGGGCTCGACTCAGTCGAACGTCGTGATGGCCAACACCGCGATAAACCGCACAGCTCCGGATTATTTCAAGGTCATCGTAATGAATCAGGTCCTCGGTGCCGGTGCGTCGTCACGAGTGTTTATGAACCTGCGTGAGGAGAAGGGCTACACCTACGGAGCCTATACGCGACTCAACACAAAACGCCTCAGCGGTGACATCGAGGCAACGGCCGAAGTCCGCAATGAGGTTACCGGCGATTCGCTGAAAGAGTTCTTTTACGAACTCGAGCGGATAAGAAACGAAAAGGTTGGTGATGAGGAATTGGCCGACGCGAAGAGTTTCCTCACCGGCGTCTTTCCGATCCGGGCTGAAACGCAGGAAGGCCTGACCAACCTGATCGTCAACCAGCATCTGTATGGGCTGCCGCACGATTACCTGCAAACGTATCGCGAACATGTCTCAGCCGTGACGCCTGACGACGTTATCGAAGCCGCGAAAAAGTACGTCCGCCCCGACGAGATGGCTATCGTGATCGTCGGTGATGCCGGCGAGGTGCGGCCTCAGGCGGAGGGCTACGCCGAGACAGTCGAGATATTCGATACGGACGGGAATAAGAAGTAGCCCACGAAAAACACGAAACACACAAAAAGGATTTCTCCTTATTCGTGTGTTTCGTGTATTTCGTGGGTAGTTTTCTTACGCGGGCATCTCGAATTGGATGATCGCGAAGTCCGCTCCGGCCGGGTCGGCGACCATCGCCATTCGACCAACGCCTGGGGCGTCGAACGGCGGGACGCGAATGCTCCCGCCGTTCTCGGTGATCTTGGCAATAGTATCGTCCGCGCTATCGACCGCGATGTAGGTAGCCCAGTGCGACGGCGCATCGCCCCAGTCGTCACCTTCCATCGGCATCATGCCGCCGTAAGCGGTGCCGCCGAGAACGATCTCTTTGTAGTCCATCGGCGAAACTTGCGTTTGCGGCAGTTCCCAGCCGAAGAGTTTCGAATAGAAATCCATCGCGGCGGGCAGGTCTTTTGTCCTCAATTCTCGCCAGCAGATCTCGCCGGCCTTTGGTATGTCAAAACTAGCCATTGTGCCCTCCTTCCGCCATCTTGAACGTCGCAAATATTGCGCCTGTCGGATCCTGTATCACTGCGAAACGCCCCGCTCCGGGAATATCCGAAGGCTCCTTTAGGATCGTTGCCCCGAGTTCAGCAGCCTGGCGGGCGTTCGCGTCAACGTCATCGACCATTATGTAGGTCATAAAGTGCGGCGGCGGCGCTCCATCGGGAAAGAATTCGGCACTGATCTGATACAGGCCGCCGGCCGGATAATCGCCGCAGGTCGAGTACTCGTGATACTGAAAGCCATCGGTCATGGCTTCGTTCGTCTGGAATTTCCACCCGAATACGTTCGTGTAAAAGTCCATCGCCTGCTTAGCGTCGGCCGTCGCGATCTCCGTCCAGCAAAAACTGCCGTGACACGGGCCCGCGAAACCTTCCGCTGCGGTTGCTTCTGACATATGTGTCTCCTCCTAAAAAATGTACCTAGATTCTCTGCGAATAAATGGTCTTACGCAATCGTTCAAAAAATGTTCTGGATCGCGGCGTGAGAGCCGGCGTATTAGGCAGGACAAGCCGGGCCGTGATCCAAAACTCCGTTGCGGCCTCTGCCTAGCCGGCGCGACGGATCGGCGCGACGCTGCCCTGCATCTCCTGCAGGCGTGCGATCAGGTCCGATGCGGCACGCTTCGATAGTTCCTCCACCGCGCAGTGCATTGCGGCGGCACATTCGGCGTCAACGTCGATCTTTGACTCGCGGCCGATCGCTCGGATCATCCCGAGCTGCTTGGCCGTGATCATGTCACCGAGCGTTTTGGCGATGGCGTTGGTTGCCGTCTGGCCTGGTTCGATCACCGGCTGCTCGTCGTTCTGCTCGATAGAGTCGAACTCCCTCTTATAAAGCTCGCGTGCGATGCCGAATTTGACGGCCGCCCGCTTGAGCGCGTCGTGCTCGGCCTTTTTAATGCCCGTTTCGCTAAATGCCTTGCCCGTACCCAGCCCTTCGCGTGTCACGCCATCGATCGTGATGGCGACCGTGACGGTGATGATCTCGCCGATCGAGCGAATGTCCTTGACCGTATGGCCCCAGTTCGGTGCCGTCTCGTCAAGGATGTCAGCGACGGTGTGCCATTCGACGTA
>CAZMQR010000248.1:0-4054 GCA_964568325.1 uncultured Chloracidobacterium sp.
CCAACGCGGTCTCATTCTTCCGCAACCGCGGCTTCTACGAGCGCCTAACCCAATTCGAAATGCTCAAACCCCTCTGAGAAGGCCCTCTAACCCGCGCATGAAACGAGTCAGAATAATGGCCCCGACAGACGCGACCCACGAACCGCGCCAACTCACAATTGCCGCTGGCCTTAGCCAACGGTGAACGGTTCAAACGACTGTCGGGCTTTAGCCCAACCGTCCGCTAGGGCTATAACCAGATCTCATTGTCGCCGGCAGGGTTGCCCGGGCTCCGATGTGCCGACTCAATTCAGAACCGGTTGCGGTAGCGACCGGATTCTTCTTGCCAACGCCGGCGAACCGTGAAAAGAATCCGGTCGCTACCGCTCCCGGTTCTGAATTGATGCAGACGACCATCGCCGATGCGGATAACGCGGATAAAAACGCATAGATTCATATCCTCTTTATCTGCGTTATCCTTTTTATCTGCGGCTAATGTGTGTAAGGCACACGCGGGCAGGGATGCCCGCGCTCCAGCGCGGGGACACGACAAACCTCCGCACGATTGCCGTTGGCTTTAGCCAACGGTTGCAAGCCTAACAACGGTCGGCTTTAGCCCAAAGACCGGGAGTTGGGCTAAAGTCCGATCTCATTTTCCCGGCCAACCCACTGCCTGAAGGCAACGGCAATCAGACAACGGCAATAATGTAACGGCGATCTCACTGAAGACTGTCAGGCGCGGGCAAGCTGCCCACGTCCCGACGAGGAGACGCGGTTCCCGTATGGTCTGCGGTTTATCCGGGCGGGCAGGGATGCCCGCGCTACGATGTGGATGGCGCGGATATGTATTATTTTGGGCGGAATTCGAGGCTGCGGGCGGCGGGGTCCATGCGGCGGGTTCCGAAGCGGAGAAAAGTCTCGTAATTCTCTTTGTCCTGGCCGTCGAGATAGACAATGTTGGCCCCGATGAGAAACCTCTCGGCCGAAATGTGGACGCCGACCTTCTTGTAGCGGCATCCCATCGCCCTCATGTAAACCTTCCCCGTGGGCAGATCGATCTCGACATTAAGCATTCGGTCGTGGCCGACGAGATATTTCTCCTTTACCCGGATCGACGGCACGGTAAAGCCGATGCCCGTCCTGCTGATATCCACAGTCTCGCCGAGGATACACGCGGCACGGGCGCGTTCGCGGCCGAGTTCGCTGTTAACGTCGGGATCGAACCAGACCTTAATTGGAGCCGTGTGCGTGCGGCGCAGGGAAACCATGCGCTTAGAGAAAGAGCGGTTCAGCTTCGTTATAAGCTCACGTATCATCGCCGGGGGCCTGGATAAAGCGACAGGAACCTATCTTTATAATCGCAATAGATAAAAATTGCAAGCGGCTCAATGCATTTTTTCCACAGGCTATTTCACAGTTTTTCCACAGACCGTCATTTCGTCAGCGGTGTGCCGCCGGTATCGCGTTTGGATAAGGCGGCGCCATCGAGTAGGAACGACAGTTTCCCGCTCTTGCCGTACTCGACCGGCGTAGCGGTAGCGTAATAGGTCTTCCGTTCCGCGTCGAGATTGATCGTGTATACATAGCCCGTCGAGGTGGCCGACGTCGCATCGTCGGGGATCAAGCCCTGCCCAACAAGGGTTCGCAGATCGGCGTAAACGCCCTGATTCTGTGCGGAGTACACGAGTTCGCCCTTGGCGATCCTTCGAAGCATCGCCTCGGCCTCCTCGTGGTGCACGTCGATGCGCAGGTTATAAAAATACTGTTTCCCGTCCGCCTTCATCCGTCGCTCACCGGCCTCATCAACGCTCATCAGGACCCAAACGTCTTTTTGCCGGCGTAGTCGGATCGTCTGCGTCTCGGGCTTGTCTGCGGCAGGCAACTCTATCGTGACGGTCGCACGGTCGCCCGAGACGATCTCACCATTGATCTTGAGGTCGGCGGGAACCTGGACGGCGAGCTTCTCAAAATCGACCGAGAACTCCTTCAACTCGGCGTCGATAAGGCCCTCGATCGCGGGCCGCATATTCGTCATGTACATCGCCGCCCTGATATCCCTATCGCGCAGGCGCTTGTAAAACACCCTGACGGTGTCTGCCGGGCCGCCCGTCTCGATGTCGATCGTCGCTCCGTTTGAGGCGTCGGTCACCTTGGCCGGATCGGCGGCGGGAGCGGCGGCCCTTTCAGATGCCTTAGCTGCGCATCCGGCGAAAATGCCAGACAGTATGACAACTGCCAAGAGAAGCAGAACGCGTCGAGAAGGGGTGAACTCTCTCATCTGAATGACCTCGGGTGGAAAGAGCAGCTCAAGAAAAAGCGGCACGCCATAATTATAGCGTGCCGCGCACAAAGATGTAAAACACTTTTTAGCCGCGCTTCTTGAAGGCCATCCAACGTTCGCGGCCGACCAGATAGAGCAGGACTGAAAGGATCAGGAACGGAACCGCGCCCAGCCACCATGCATGATCGCCGGCAAAGAACGGATTATGGTCGCCGGCCCACTTGGTCGAGGCATCCTGAATGCTCTTGAGCCACGGCACGACCGCAAATATCGCGATCAATATGCCTGCGATGGCGCCACCCGCGATGTATCCTGACGCCATCAATACGCCGTGAGATTTGTCGGTCTCGGCGATGATCTGGTCTTCGGTCAGGTTCTTTTCGGCGAGTTTCTTTTTCAGATAAACGTCAACGATCTTACGCACCATGCCGCCTACGAATATCGGTGCGCTCGTCGCGATCGGCAGATACAGGCCGACGGCGAACGCGAGGGACGGCACGCCGACGATCTCGAGCATGATCGCTATCATCGCACCCAAGAGGACAAGTCCCCACGGCAAGTCGCGGCCCAGCACACCCTTGATGATGTAGCTCATCAGCGTTGCCTTTGGCGCGTCATAACGCTCGATGTTATTGCCGGCCGAGTCTTTCTTAACGACGCCGTTGATCGCGGGGTCGACGAGGTACACGGGCTGGCCCTGGTTGGTTACAAGGTATTTACCGATCTGGCCCGACTTGGGATCGGTGTTTTGCCATACGTGATACTGCGTCGTGTCAGACGTGTATTCGCCCACCTTGACGTGCTCGGTCTTGAGTTGGCCATGCTCGCGAAAGAGTTTGTCTTCGGTCACCGTAAAGCCCGGTGGGAAGCCGGAAGCATCGACCTTTTGATAATAAGTTCCGCCATCGTTCAGCACGAGAAGCAGCGGCCCCAGTAGCATCGCCGAAGCAAGCGCACCTACGAGTATGGCGATCTGCTGCCGCTTTGGCGTTCCGCCAACGAGGAAGCCGGTCTTGAGGTCCTGCGATGTCGTGCCGCCGTTTGAAGCCGCGATACACACGATGCCGCCGATCGACAATGCCGTAACAAAATACGGATCAGGCGCCGTCCAGCCAAGGGCTAAAAACGCAAGACACGTAAACAGCAGCGTCGCGACCGTCATTCCCGAGATCGGGTTTGATGACGAACCGACCTCACCGGTCAGCCTTGACGAAACTGTCACAAAGAGGAAACCCAGAATGATGATCAGGATCGAACCAAAGATCGATACTATCGGGTCCTTGCCGACAAACAGCCCCAGCGACGGCGTGAGCATTATCGCGGCGACGAGGATGATGAGGCCGATGATGACGTACTTCATCGATAAGTCCTGATCGGTTCGCGGCACGTTGCCGTTCGCCGCGTCCGACGAACCTCGAAGGTCGGCGAGCCCCGACTTGAGCCCGCTCCAAATTGTCGGCAGGCTGCGGCCGAGCGAGATGATGCCCGCGGCCGTCACGGCTCCGGCACCGATATAGAGAATGTACTCGCTGCGGATATTGCCGGGCGACATCTCAGCGATCGTCTTGCCGACGGCCGGAGCAAGCGGACTGGTGAGTGCGTCGCCGAAATACTTGATCAACGGGATCAAAATGAGATACGACAGAATGCCGCCGCCGAGCATGATCGCCGAAATATACGGGCCGATGATATACCCGACGCCGAGCAGCGCGGGGTTGTTTTCCAGGTGGATCGAGCCACCCTTGAGCACGTTGTCGGGCAGGTCTTTGCCGGGCTCAGGATTCCACGCAGCAA